>CALDIE010000110.1 GCA_937901625.1 uncultured Lachnospiraceae bacterium | reverse complement strand
ATTTCGGGACCGATTGGTTGCGTAGCACCAAGCTTATCGGTTGGAACATTCTGTGTTATGGTATATTGTTGTGGGTGGTTGATACGTGGGCTGTGACCTTAAAACAAATTCGTCAATTAGAACTCAAAGATGCTTTTTTAATTGGTTTGGCGCAGTGTTTGGCCTTGTTGCCGGGGACCAGCCGTTCCGGCGCGACCATTATCGCGGGACTCTTGCTTGGGCTTTCGAGAAGCGTGGCTGCGGAGTTTACTTTCTACCTGGCCATTCCTACGATGTTTGGTGCCAGCGCCATTAAGCTCCTTAAGTTTGTGGGCGGGGGAATTTCCTTCACCGGAATGGAAATGGCGATCCTGCTTGTTTCCATGATCGTGGCTTTCGCGGTTTCCCTCTTTGTCATCCGGTTTTTGATGGATTACATCAGGAAGCATGACTTTAAGATATTTGGCTACTACAGGATCGTACTCGGCGCGATCGTATTGTTGTATTTTATGCTGCGTTGAGCAATGCCGGATTATTTGCAGGACGAACCGATTGTATACTGTATGGTAATACAACGGAGGAACAAGTAAGAACAAGTGAGCTTCGATTGAGATTTGATAATGAAAAAAATGTATTTTACAAGACATGGGGAGACGGAGTGGAATGTCTCCAATAAAATCTGTGGAGCGACCGAGTCGGTGCTGACGGAACGTGGACACGAACAGGCGATCGAATTGGGAGAACGCTTAAAGGCAATGTTGGAGGCAGGAGAGATCCGTATTGACCGCATCCTGTGCTCTCCTTTGCAAAGAGCCAGAAATACCGCGGAGCATATAGCGGAAATCACGGGCTTGCCTTTAGAGGTAAAACAGGGACTGTATGAGCAGAATTTCGGAAAGTATGAGGGGACGCCCCGAAACGGGGAGGAGTTTCGTGGGGATAAGGCGAATTTCTGCTATTCCTTTGAAGGCGGGGAGTCCATGATGCGGGTCGCGCAGAGGGTCTACAACATACTGGATGAGATCCGGGAGGATGATCTTGTATACCTCCTGGTAGCGCACAACGGCCTGGCCAGGATCGTGAGATCTTATTTCTGCGATATGACAAATGATGAATTTGCCGGATACGGAATCCATAATTGCGAATTGGTGGAATTTGATCTTCCGGGAAAAGAAGAGTAGGTAGCGGAAATCAAAGTATTAATTTGATAACCAAAAGGCGCTTTAATTTCAATCCGGGCAAAGAAGAGTTGGTACCGGAAATCAAAGGGGAAGGTGCAAAAATGAGCGGTAAGAGGAAGAAAAAAAACAGAACTGCCGATAAAAAAAAGATAACGGTGGCCGCTCTGATCTGCGCTCTGATCTCGGCAGGTATGGTGATCTATATGGTCACGGTCGCGGTGATCCACAGGCAAAAAGAAAATGAATATGAGGCGCTGCGGGCAGCGCTGCAGACCGGGGGAGATACCGCGGCGGCGGAAAGAGAAGTGATCGTGATCGAAGATGTTCCCGCGAGAGGAGATGAAAGTACGGCTGAGGAGACTTCCGCACAGCAGGAAGAGACGGTTGCCGTTCCGTTACGCGCGCCGGAGCGTTTGATCGATTGGGATCTGCTGCATGAGACCAACGAAGATATCTATGCGTGGATCGTTATCCCGGATTCTTCCATCGATTATCCGGTCTTACAGCATCCTTCGGACGATACATATTATCTGAATTACAATCTTGACGGCAGCAGGGGGTATCCCGGCTGCATCTATACGGAACGTGCCAACAGTAAGGATTTCTCCGATTTTCAAACCGTTCTTTACGGTCACAATATGCGAAACGGGACGATGTTCGCCGGTCTCCACAACTGGGAGGACGCCTCTTATTTTGATTCGCATGAATTTCTTTATATCTATACGCCGGAGGAGAGTTTTGTGTACCGTATCTTTGCGGCATACCGCTACAGCGACGCGCATCTTATCTACGCGTTTGACTACTCCACGGAAGAAGGCAGGGATGCTTTCCTTAAGGCTGCATACGACGCGGCCCACTCCGGTGACTCCACCGATCATTACAGAGATGGCGTCGAACCGGACGATACGGATCATATCATCACGCTTTCTACCTGTGTCGGCGGGCAGAGCGATCGCCGCTACCTTGTTCAGGCAGTTCGAAGGTGACAGGGGGATGTACCTGCTGTCACACTTTGCGTGACAGCAGGTACGTCCCCCTGTCACCGCGACCGCGTCACCTTGTCACCTCTTGACATAAGTGAGGAAAAGTATTTATAATACGGGACAGGAAAAAGGCTGTGACGGAGACAGTACCGTTTGGATGAAAGATACAGAGAGCCCGGGAAAGGTGAGAGCCGGGTGCCGGTAGTCCGGACAGGGGAAGATCACTCTCGAGCCGCACACAGAAAACGTGAAGAGCGTGAGTAAGAAGTGACGTAGAGTCCGGCGTTAACGGCTGACGCATAAAAGGGTAGGACCGGCGTGCGATCGTAAGAGGTGGTTGTGAGTGTTAGCTCACCCTGTTACGGGGTGGGCTTTTTTATTTGGGTGACAGAGGGACGTACCTGCTGTCACGCAAAGTGTGACAGCAGGTACGTCCCTCTGTCACCACCAGTCACGCAAAG
>CALDIE010000109.1 GCA_937901625.1 uncultured Lachnospiraceae bacterium | reverse complement strand
TACACTCTTTCCCTACACGACGCTCTTCCGATCTTCTATTATTACATATTCATAATCGTCCTGTATGAGTGAAAGGGGCGCTTTAAGTCTGAATTCCTTGTCTTCGAGCTCGATAAGTTCTACTTCAGCGCCTGCCAGATCAGCATTTGCCGGAATAGGAAGTACCGCCGTCGGCGTGGGCGATCATCTTTTCCAGAGTTCTGTTGGCAACATGGTGCTCACCGCGAACCTTTTCTCTGGGAGTCAGATGTCCCAGATGATCCATGTTTAATAAGGGGCAGATATTCAGTAATTTTCCGACATATCCGGCCGGTTTGGATACTCTTCCTCCGCGGATGTAGTATGTCAGATCGGTGGAGAAGAACCAGTGATGCATACACAGCCGGTTTTCCATGACCCAGGTATAGAGACTGTCGATATCCATACCCTCATCGCGCTTATCGGCCAGGGTATCCACGATCAGACCGTAGCCGCTGGATGCTCCCAAAGAGTCTACGATATAGAGTTTCCTGTCGGGGTATTTTTCCTTCAGTGTATCTGCCGCGATGATGGCGGAATTATATGTTCCGGACAGGCCGCTTGAGAGGGTAACATGCAGGATATCAAGTCCCTGTTTTAAAAATTCTTCAAAGTATTCTATATATTCCATTACGGAAATCTGGGATGTCTTTGTGTCCGCACCGGCGTCCATGCGCTTAAAGAGCTCTTCGGGGGAGATCGTCTGCCCCATGTCATCCGGATACTCTGTCCCGTCTATCATAAAATGAAAATTAATGAAGTGAATATCCCGTCGTTTGACATACTCTAAGGAAAGATCTGCGCAGGAGCAGCAACTGAGTATATAGTTCATGTAGGATTCTCCTTTCGTTTTGAAAGATGCTTTAGGATACTTTTTCAATCCGAAAGTCATTATAAATTATTTATATCAAATTTTGCTCAAGTTTTTTCATGATGCTAAAATGATATAAGGGGACGAAAGTACAAAATCCGAAGCAGGCTTGCCTGAAGCAGGATTTTGAATCTCGCATCATAGGATGATAACAGGAAGGCAGGGTACACAACGGGGAAAGCGAGGGGTTGCATATGAAGAAACTGTTTAAGAGAATAGACAATAAAGCAAAGCTATTGTATCTTGCGCTCATCATAGTAATGATCATGTGTGGCGTAAAAAGGTGGAAGATATATAAATATAGTGTGGAACAGAGGGAAATTCTTGCGGCTGAAAAGGCTCGGAGGGAATTATATGAACAATTACGCAGTGAAGGTTACTACTCAAATGTGTATGATGAAGCCCCGGATCCGCAACCTTATGTAGGTATGTCCGTGACGAAGATCGATTCCACGGAGATAGGCAGGCATACCTTTGTAGAACATTTTCATGAGGGAAGCTGGAATCAGTCGACCAACTATTATTGGCTGGATTCACACGGTGAAATTGTTCTTATCGTTCGGGTGGGTTATCCGAACCCGTCCGGAGGAGGGCAGGTGGATCTTCGCAGAGGTACGGTAAAAAGCGTAAACTATCAACCGGGGAGAAGCAGATCCGAACTGCTTTCAGGAAATGTGTACAGGGGTGCTGAAAAAAATAGTCTTTCGGAGTATAATTCTATGTATGACAGGGAAAGAAACGGAAATTCCTCCTCCGGAACTTCCTTATCCAATGATCCTTATGATACCTCTTATTACACCAACGGGGATGATTTTGCGGATGATTGGGCGGATGAGTTTGGCGGCGGAGATGACGGTTATGACGACGCATATACCTACTGGGAGTCGAATCATAACTGAAGACCGATCCTGTGCATGGAAAGGGGAAATCAGATGGAAAATAAGACCGGAATAAGAAAGTGAAGCTGACATAACAGTTAGGAGAGTTCCAATGTTTGACAAGAGATTAATGGAGATGTGTCCGGAAAGCAAAAAATATATTGCAGGGAACATCCTTTTTCAGTGGGGGGAACTTTTGTTAAATGCAACGATGATCGCGGTGATCGCGCTTCTGGTGCAGGGCTTGTATGATAAGAGCGAGACAACACGATCGTTTGCGGTCAAGGCGGTCGTTTTTCTCTTTGCGTTGATCTTGCGATGGTTTGCCACAAAGGGTGCGATCCGCATGAGTTACCTTGCTTCGAAAACCTTCAAAAGGCTGATGAGGGAACGGATCTATCAAAAACTCCTCCGCCTTGGAACAACCTACAGAGAGCATGCCTCAACAGCGGAACTGGTGCAGGAGTCGGTGGAAGGCGTGGAACAGTTAGAGAGTTATTTCGGACAGTATGTTCCGCAGTTTTTCTATGCGTTTCTGGCACCGGTCACATTATTTTTCTTATTCGGCGCAGTCAAAGGATTTAAAGTCGCGCTTGTCTTACTGATCTGCGTTCCCCTGATCCCCGGCGCGATCATGATGGTGCAAAAAATCGCCAAAAGGCTTTTGAGCAAATACTGGGATCAGTACACAAAACTCGGAAGTACATTTTTGGAAAACCTCCAGGGGATGACCACACTGAAAACGTATAAAGCGGATGCCATCAAGAATGAAGAGATGAACAAGGAGTCGGAGCACTTTCGCGTAGTGACGATGAAGGTGTTAACGATGCAGTTAAATTCGATCATCATCATGGATTTCTTTGCCTACGGCGGAGCGGCGCTTGGGATCGCGCTTGCCGGCAAATCTTTTATTGACGGGAAGATCACTCTGGCAGCAGTGATCTTTATGATCCTGCTTTCCGCGGAATTCTTTTTGCCGATGCGCAAACTCGGAAGTTATTTTCATGTGGCTATGAACGGCATGGCTGCAAGCGATAAGATCTTTCGCTTTTTAGGTGAAGAGGAGCCGGCGGAAAAGTCCGCATCCTTCCCCGGAGAGGGATATGATATCGAAGTTAAGGACGTCTCCTTTTCCTATACGGAGGAGAGGGAGGTTTTAAGCGATGTTTCACTGCGTATGGAAGAGGGCTCTTTTACCGGGATCGTAGGAGAGAGCGGAAGCGGAAAGTCCACGATCGCATCTTTATTGATGGGGAGAAATTCGATCACCCGTGGAAGTATCAAGATCGGGGAAGTGCCGTTTGGAACGATCAGGGAAGAGGAGCTGCTTAAAAATATCACCTATGTGGGGATCGAAAGCGTCTTTTTTAAGGGGAGCGTAAAAGAAAACCTTTTACTTGCCGATCCCGGGGCTGCAGATGAAGCATTATGGTCGGTATTAAAGGAGTGTAACATAGCGGACTTCTTCCAAACCCAAAACGGTCTGGAGACGCTTTTAACGGAAAACGCACAAAATCTATCCGGTGGTCAGAGACAGCGTCTTGCTATGGCCAGAGCGCTGCTACATGATTCCGATATCTATATCTTTGATGAGGCAACCAGCAATATCGATGTGGAAAGTGAGGAAGTGATCTTACGGCAGATCAGGAAACTGGCCGGAAAGAAAACGATCCTCATGATCACTCACAGGCTGGCAAATGTAGCGGATGCCGACAGGATCTACTGCCTGGCGGACGGTCGGGTAAAAGGTTTTGGAACCCATACGGAGCTTTTGACGGATTGTGAAGAATATAAACGGCTGTGGAAGATACAAAAGGAGCTGGAGGAATTCGGAAAGGGGGCGCGCGCTTGATGGAAAAGATGAGCAAAGTAAAAGTACTCTTTCGAATGGTAAAACTGGTAAAGCCGCTGACCGGTTGGATGTTACTGGCAATCACGCTTGGAACCTGCGGTTTCCTTACGGCGCAGTTTATTCCGATCCTTGGAGGGTATGCCGTGTTAAACGGTCTCGGGATGGAGACAGGGCTTACCTACGGAAAGATTGTTGCATGTCTCCTGGGATTCGCGCTCCTTAGATCGATCTTTCGTTTTTCGGAGCAGCGGACAAATCATTACATAGCCTTTACACTGCTTGCCATTATCAGGGATCGCGTATTTGCGGCGCTTCGAAGGCTCTGCCCGGCAAAACTCGAAGGGAGAGATAAAGGGGATCTTGTATCCCTGATCACATCGGATGTGGAGTTGCTGGAAGTCTTTTACGCGCATACGATATCACCGATCTGTATCGCGATCGTAACGGAGACCATCATGTGTCTTTTTATCGGCCGTTATCATCCCTTACCCGGAGTGATCGCGCTTCTGTCCTACCTCTTTGTGGGTGTTTGCCTTCCGGTATTGATCTCAAAGAGAAGCGGAAATCTGGGAGATGAACTCCGCCGGGAATCCGGCGCGCTTGCGGCACATATGCTTGAGAGCATTCGTGGTCTGGATGAGACGCAACAGTATAACGGCGGAGAAAAGAGGCTTGGAGAGATCAGCGAAAAGACCGGAATCCTTTCGGAGAAACAGGGAGTATTAAATGCCCTGACCGGTACCAATACGGCTCTTACCAATACCTTTATCTGGATAGCAAACGCAGCGATGATCGCAGCCTGTCTGTTTTTGTACCGGTCGGGAGCGATAGCCTTTGACGGCTTTCTGATCCCCGTGATCGCGCTGATGTCTTCCTTCGGACCGGTCACAGCCCTCTCGTCGCTCGGAACGACACTGCAGAGCACCGTGGCGTCCGGGGCGAGAGTCCTTGCGATCGTTGATGAGGTTCCGGAAACGGAAGAGATCGAAGGAAAGGAAAAGACATCTTTCGGATCAGCAAAAGCAGAGAATGTTTCTTTCTCCTACGGGAAGGAGGAAGTTCTTAAGGATGTGTCGTTAAACGCCGGGAAGAAAGAGATCATAGGGATCGTCGGACCCAGTGGCTGCGGGAAATCCACGCTGTTAAAGCTTTTTATGCGTTTTTGGAAAGTATCGGAGGGAAAGATAACCATCTCCGGCCGCGATCTGGAGGAGATCAACACCTCGGATCTTCGTGATATGGAGAGTTATATGACGCAGGAGACGCATCTCTTTAAAGATACGATCGCCGGTAATATCCGCATCGGAAAGCCGGATGCAGGAGATGAAGAAGTGATCGAAGCCTGTAAGAAAGCCTCTATCCATGATTTTATCATGACGCTTCCCCATGGTTATGAGACGGAAGTCGGCGAGCTTGGAAGTACTTTATCCGGCGGAGAGAGACAGCGTATCGGCCTTGCCAGGGCCTTTTTGCATGATTCGCCTTTTATGCTTCTGGATGAGCCGACCAGTAATCTTGACAGTTTAAATGAAGCGGTGATCTTAAAATCCCTTGAGGAATCGGCGAAAGACCGGACGGTTTTGCTGGTATCGCACAGAGCCTCGACGATGTGTATCGCAAACAGAAAGCTCTCCATGGACGGAGGCAGGGTATCACAGTGTATGTAAATGATCCCGGCATCATGAGATCTTTAAGCGTATGATAACGGGAGCATGAATAAGACGCCCTGAAATAAAAGGGCGGAAAATTATAAAAAAACAAACAGATATCAGAAAGGAGCAAAAGTTATGGCAGAATTAACCAAAGCAGACATGATCAGAAAATGTTATCCGGAGCGTTCCAATCTTGTGATCATCTTAAAGAACGGAACCAAGACAGAGGGTATCCTCATTGATGTTGGAGAAAATGCCCTTCTGCTCGATGAAAAGATCACCGGCGGAAGTTTTACAAAGATCGTTTTTATGGATGATATTTCCACGATCCAGGCAAGAACCGTTGGCACAACATATCAGGGTTGGAGCAACGGTACCGGCTGGAGTACAAGCGATACCGCGGCACCTGTTCGGGAAGAGCCGAAGAGCATTTTTGATTTTTCCGTATAAGATTATCTGGAAGCCGCTTCGATCGCAAAGAGGGCAGCTGGTAAAGAAGTGATGGATGAGACAGCCAACTGAGCGTTGGTTGATGAAATCGTGATGGATGTTGTGAATGTGGTGCTCGCTGTTTCTGCTGGGTGGCTTGTGCTCTTGAGAGTAATCGTTTTAACATCCGTGTGCGTCTTAGCAAGGCCATACGCATAATTGATCGACCGGCAGGGCAGATCGTCCCATCCGCAACTGTCGATATCATAACCAGCCGGGGCAACAGAAAGAGAAGTCAGATGATCATATGCTGGGTACTCGAGATGCATGAGTGGGAAGGAAACTCCGTCTGATGTCTTCACAGTGCAGAGGGCCAGAGTAGTTGCGCTGTCGTCATATTTACCTAATAATGC
>CALDIE010000108.1 GCA_937901625.1 uncultured Lachnospiraceae bacterium | reverse complement strand
TCTTCCGATCTATTCTTTTTTGACAGCCTTACGGATCAGGGGAAAGAGCTGCGTCTGGTGCATTACGCCGCCGCCTAAGATGATCCGTTTCGGTGAAACGGTGAGGATCAGGTCGGCAAGAGCCTGACCGATGTAATAGGCTTCCAGTTCCCAGACTTCCTCCTGCCCGGAGAGTGTGACGGCTTTTGCGCCCCACCGTTCTTCGATGGCAGGACCGGAAGCCATCCCCTCCAGGCATGTTCCGTGGAAGGGACATTTCCCGCGATAGGTATCCTTCGGATGCGGTACCATGCGGATGTGACCCAGCTCCGGATGCTGCATACCGTGGACGACGGATCCGCCGGAGAGTATACCTCCGCCGATCCCTGTTCCGATGGTGATATAGAGGACATCGCTTAAGCCTGCGCTGTCGCCGTAGGTCGTTTCGCCAAGGAGGGAGCCGTTGACATCCGTATCCAGCCCGATCGGGATCTTAAGGGCATCGGAAAAGGTGCCTGCGAGGTTATAATTGCTCCATCCGGGCTTCGTCGTGGCTGTGATATATCCGTATGTCTCCGAGTCGGGATCCAGATCAAGGGGACCGAACCCGGCGATACCGAGGGCGGATATATTTTTTCCTTTAAAATAATCTATGATCGGAGGGATCGTCTCCTCCGGAAATCGTGTCGGGATGGAAATCTGTTCCAGGATGGTCCCGTCATCTTCTCCGACGGCGCATACCATTTTGGTGCCGCCAGCTTCCAATGCTCCGTATTTCATGGGAGTTCTCCTTTTTTTCCTTACTGTTTTGCTGATCCTGCAAAAAAAACGTTCTGCAATTATTCTGTCTTACGAAAAAATCGAGTAACGATTTTTTTCGTAAAACGGTCACAGTCAGTAGTTTACTATGGGCGGAATCTGCCGTCAAACAGAGAGGAAAAGAGTTGAAGGAAGAGAAAAAAGGAATTATCATCAGATCAGAAGCGGTTTTGTTATCCTGATGTAAAAAGAAAAAAGAATGGAGAGCATATGGAAGAAAAGATGAGCATACTCTATCCCGTTTGGGAGGATGAACAGCCGGAGTACCGCATGATCCCGGAAGTGACGATGCATGACCTGGGACTTGACGCGGTCTGCGCACTGGTGGCAGCGGCAACGCCGGAAAAGACGGCGGTTACGGCAAGAGGAAACCGTAGTAAGAGTTATGCGTCCCATACCATGATCCGTAATTCCATGGCGTCGAATACGGCGACCAGGGAAGCGGAGGGAGCCTATATCATGAGGGCGCTTTCCAAAGTGACTTCGAGCGTGCGTGTCGCAAAATACCGAAGTGATGTATTTGAAGATATATACCGGAATCCGGAAATGTGCGAGAAGATGATGGACTTATTGGATAAGATCAATTTTTTGCGCGAATACGGAACCTTTAAAAAGAAGTATGACGAATCGGACGGTATATGGGATCTGCTTCATCGCCTGGAGGAATTGAGCGATTATATCGGTTATGTTGAAGCATTGCACGATTGTCTGGACGGAGTGGATATTCAGTCCGAAGGATTAAAAGGATTAAAGGATCATATCGATACCGTGTATCATGATAACGGGTATGATGCCCTTAAGGAAGATATCCGTCAGATGAAGGCGTCCACGCAGGATTTAAAGAGCGTGACGGTGGGGATCAATCTAAACGGCGGCTTTGAGGCGGACAGTATCGGCCTGATCTCCATTAACAACAAATATTTTACGAAGTCCAATATCATCGGGAATTTCTACGAAAAGATCGCCTATAAGGGATCGATCAAGGACGGGACCGACTGGGAAGGGAGTATGCGCTTTCATCCGATCCAGCCGACAGCGGAGGATATGATGACTTTAACCGGAGGAGCTACGATCTTAGGCGGCGCCAATGTAGCGGGAGGTATGGTCAATCCGCTTATGATCGCGAAGGTAGCCTCCATTCCGGCCGGAGATGCCGCCGCGGTGCAGCTCGCTGTCAGCAAGATC
>CALDIE010000107.1 GCA_937901625.1 uncultured Lachnospiraceae bacterium | reverse complement strand
GAGATGAGAGATTTTGAGACGATCTCCGTTGCCGTAACGGCAGCCGAGACAGGTCACCTGGTGCTCTCTACGTTACATACGATCGGTGCGGCCTCGACCGTAGACCGTATTATCGACGTATTCCCTCCTCATCAGCAGCAGCAGATCCGTGTACAGTTGGCAAACGTTTTGGAGGCCGTTATCTCCCAGCAGCTTATTCCTACGCAGGATGGCAGAGGACGCGCAGCAGCATTCGAGGTTATGATCGCTAACTCGGCTGTAAGAGCCCTGATCCGTGAAGGCAAGTCTCACCAGTTGCTTTCCGTAATGCAGACGAACAGAAAGCTTGGTATGATCGCTATGGATGAAGCAATCGTTGCTCTTTTCCAGGAGGGCAAGATCTCCAGAGATATGGCTATCCAGTATGCGGTAGATCCTGACGGAATGAACCAGAGACTTCGATAAGTTAGAATGCAAGGTTATATGTGTTATAAGGAAGTACCCGGTGATGAGCCGGGTACTTTTGCAGGCGAGAGAATATAATGATCAAAGAATCTTTTAAACCCTATATTTTGATCGGATTGATCGTGATTTTGACCGAGGTTTTTGTGTTTAACGCAAGAACATTTCAGTCTCTGTTTTATCAGGAGAGGGACTGGGGAGAGTATTTCGTTCAGTTAGAACACGGACACATCTTGGAAAACGGAGATATCGTGATCGAAGAAGGGGAGGCGGTATTAACAATTGCTTTCATTGATGAAGAAATACATAATATCTGTTTTGACGCGTGGTTAACGGATTCCGTGGAGAGTGATACTTTAAGAGATGATTGTCTGGATGTTAGACTCTCCATACAGGATGATGTGTTATATGCAGGAGAAGAAGGAGCACGGGTCATATATACAGGGACAGTGATCCCGAAAATAGAAAACTCAAAGTATATTTTTTTCGAATCCTATGGAAACATTCATCATCTGCAGATTGCTTTCAGTGCGGAAGGCGGTTCAACCGTGCATGTGGATAGAGTCGTATTGAATGCGAAAAGACCGTTACAAATCTCGGTTATTCGAATTCTTATCGGGTATTTGCTGATCGGAGGAATATATTTCCTGTTAAAACAGCCCGGAGTATGGAAAGCAGAACATGAGATCCCAAAGAAAAAAAGAAGGATATGTTCTTATATTCTCTATCTGGGGTTTATGATGATCCTCTTTTGGTGGATCAACCAAAATCCCTTGTATCTTAAGCATTCGTTCCAACCCTATCATGAACTGGCAAGGTCATTATCTTTAGGGAAACTATATGTTTTGACCGAACCGTCAGAAATGATGAAAGATTTGGAGCAGGCGACAGTTAGCTGGAGTGAGGATACAGAAGGCATTTTGTTTGATTATGCCTATTTTAACGGACACTATTATGTCTATTTTGGAATCCTTCCCTGTCTGGTATTTTACCTCCCGTATTACCTGCTTACCGGAAAGATGTTAGCCAATCTGTGGGTGTTGTTTATCCTGGTGGCGGTAACGATCCCGGTAATCCATAAGATATATGGTCTGTTGATAGAGAGGTTTTTTACGAATGCATCTTTTTTGATACATTTAATTTTGGATGTGATCACGGTATTTGGTACACAGATGGTATATTCCTTGATGGAACCGTTTGCCTATACCGTACCGATCTTAATGGGAGCCTGTCTTACCCTTTGGGGAATCTATTTCTGGATGAGGGCTGCCGGTAAAGACAGCACCGAACAGAAGTATCTGTTTTGCGGATCGATATGTATGGCGTTGGTGGCGGCCTGCCGTCCTACTATGCTGCTCTATTCGTTTGTATCCGTTTTGCTTTTTTACTCTGTGTTGGTTAAAAGGAAAAAAAGCGAGAATACGCAATCCAAACAGAAAATTTTGAAATCATGGATATGTTTTGCGCTTCCCTATATCATCGTAGCGATCCCGTTGATGTGGTATAATTATGCCAGATTTGGCAGTGTATTTGACTTTGGAATGTTTTATAATACAACATCTCTGCCATCAAAGGGATTACGTCTGTATTTGCCGGAAGCGATCGCCAGATCGGTGTGGGAATATTTATTGAAAATTCCGGTGATGTCGATGGATTTCCCTTATCTTAATTCCAACTTTATTGGACAGACACCGAATCCCGAAGGAAGCATATATTATTATGTAACAGTAGGATTTGGTTTGTTATTTGCCTATCCTTATCTGGCTCTGATATTCCCCTTTTCTGTACAACATATAAAAAGAGGAGAAAACAGGAGACTATGGGGAAGTATTCTTTTGGTATGTATATTTGGAATGATTTTAATGGTTTATACGACTTTGATCACAGGATTTTTCGCACAACGATATTTTCTGGATTTCTCCTTTGCTTTTCTTTTGGCGGGGGGGATTGCGATCCTGGATACGGATAGGAAAATTAAAAAAATAAGACAGGAAAATGTATTTCGGATCTGTCTGGTTTGCGTTGTTCTATGGGGAATGATGATCCAGATGAATCAGTTACTGGTTGAATACCCGCATTTTTCGTTGATAAACGGAAATACCGGGCTGTATTACCAAATCTATTCCATGTTTCATCCGCTTTGGTGATCATTATTGCGGAAAAGAAAAAAGATTGGCAGAAAAAACTGTTACAGAGGTTTTCTTTTTAAAGGAAATATGAGATAATACATAAGTAATTTGTACCTCATAGATGTATGTATGTTTTTGTGTTATGTATTGAGAGGATATATATGTCAAAAGGGTAAGTTAGGAGGGACGGATAATGGCACTGTTTGGTGCGAAAAAACGATTGGGTGATATGCTGGTAGAAGACGGCAAGATCACCGAAGAACAGTTGCAGCAAGCATTGACGGAGCAAAAAGAACGGGGAACCAAGCTTGGTGAGACGCTGATGAGCCTCGGCTTTATCTCACAAGGTGATTTTGCTGATTTTATCTGCGAAAAGATGGGGTATAAGCGTGTGTCGCAGGAACAGTTAAAAAACTATGATCCGCAGGCGATCAGCGTTGTGGGCGATACTCTCGTCAGAAAACATGAAGTATTACCGTTTGGGTTTGAAAGTCTTACGAACATCATGGTAGCGATGTCCGACCCGCTGAATCTGGGAATTATAGATGATATCGAAATGGCTACCGGTATGATCGTAGAACCGTACTATGCACCACAGGCGTGGATCAATCTTATTCTAAATAAGATTTACGGTAAGCAGGAGACGGCGGAGGCCGCCAGCGAGTTTGAAGCACAGCATGCTGCCGAGTACGG
>CALDIE010000106.1 GCA_937901625.1 uncultured Lachnospiraceae bacterium | reverse complement strand
GCGGAATGAAGACGGTAAGATATCCTTTACCTCTCATCATGCCGGCGGGATCTTAGGAGGTATGTCAAACGGTGATACCTTAAAGGTCAAAGCCTATTTTAAGCCCACACCGTCGATCTACCGTACACAGCAGACGGTTGATAAAGACGGTCACGAGACGGATCTAACGATCATAGGCCGTCACGATCCGGTCATCGTTCCGAGAGCCGTGGTTGTCGTTGAATGTATGTGCGCTCTTACGGTTTTGGATCTGATGATGGATAATATGACCTCCAGGCTGGATTCCATCAAAAACTTTTACAGATCATAAAAAAATAACGCCGAAACCGTTTGGTTCCGGCGTTTTCTTTGTATACTCTATCCGATCTTATGGAAAACAATACAGTTTGGCTGAAGGATACGGATCTCTCTGGTGTTCATGACCAGGATCTCTTTCTCCATATCAACCGCGAAGAATGTCATGGTATTGTTCTCATGATTCAACGATACCAGGTGTTTGTTATCCGGAAACAGCGCTGCGTCTTTCGGGTAACTTCCGCTTACGGGTAAGCATAAAATTTTTGAGAGTTCTCCGTTTCGATGATCGATCTTGTAGATGGTCACGGAATTATCTCCTGCATTGGAAGCCGTAATATATCTGAAATCTTCCGAAATATTTAACGCGCTTGCAGCGGAATCGCCTGCATGATAATCATTCAGCGTAGGAATGGTCTGGATCTTTTCAAACTCGGGATTCCCGTCTTCCGCCACACGGTATTTATAAACATCGATATAGCATTTCGCTTCATGGATCACATAAATATACTGTCCGTCCCTGGAAATCTTTATATGACGCGGTCCGGAATACTGCTCGGAATGAATGATATCGATCAGTTTCATTTTTCCGGTGATATGATTTAACTCATATACTTTAATATGATCCAGTCCGAGATCGGCAGCCAACAGGAACCGGTTGTCTCTGGTCATTTTCACGCAATTGACATGCGGTCTGAAATTACGGTCGGCAATACTTCCGATCCCTTTATGATAGATCTCCTCCGTGATCTCACCGACGGATCCGTCTTCATTCAAACGCAGAGCGGTGATCTTACCGTCATGATAGCCTGCGACGAAGAGATATTTATCTTCATAATCCGTAGACAGATAACATCCTCTCATTCCGTTGATGGATGCCGCGGAGATAGTCTCGAGCATCCCGTCTTCAAGGATACGATAAGCCTCTACACCGTAATCGGTGATGGAATAAAGATACTTTCGATTGTGAGAGATCGTTACATAGGAAGAATTTGATATCTCTACTTTGGCTTTTTCGATAAAAACGCCTTTCTTAATATCCACATCATAAATCTTTATACCGTCTTTGCCTCCCTGCGTATAACAGGAAACATAAGCAACGTATTTGCCGGTCATAACCACTCACTCCTATCTCTGTACTCTTTTACCAATACCGGTCTTCCATAGCGACATAACTCTTATGGGAGCCGACATACTTATAAGCCGGACGGATGATCTTACCCTGGTTTACGAGTTCCTCCAAACGGTGCGCGCTCCAGCCGGAGATACGCGCGATCGCGAAGATCGGAGTAAAGAGTTCCTCGGGAATATTCAAAAGAGAATACATAAATCCGCTGTAAAAGTCTACATTGGCACACACCGGTTTAAATAAACGTCTGCGTTTTGTGATCACTTCCGCAGCGATCCTTTCTACCGTATCATACAATTCGAACTCTTCCATTCTGCCCTTTTCCATGGCAAGTTCTCTCGTATATTCTTTTAAGATGCGCTCGCGGGGATCGGAAATCGTATAAACGGCATGTCCCATTCCGTAAATAAGTCCCGAATGGTCAAAACCTTCCTTATCAAGGATAGCGATCAGGTAGGATCTGATCGCGTCTTCATCCTTCCAGTTCGAAATCTTCGACTTAAGATCCACAAACATCCGCTGAACTTTAAGGTTCGCGCCACCATGCTTCGGTCCCTTCAAGGACGCGATGGATGCTGCCGTTGCGGAATAGGTATCCGTTCCGGTGGATGTGACAACATGTGTCGTAAAGGTGGAGTTGTTACCGCCGCCATGCTCGGCGTGCAATACCAAAGCCACATCCAGTACTCTCGCCTCGAGTTCGGTAAACTTACCATCCGGGCGAAGCATATTCAAAATATTTTCCGCGGTGGAAAACTCCTTTTTCGGTGTGCGGATAACAAGGTTTTTATTAAGATTAAAATGTCTGTAGCCATGATATCCGTATACGGAGATCAACGGCATTTTGCCGATCAGCTGCAGGCACTGTCTTAATACATTGGGTACTGAAATATCATCCGGCTTCTCATCGTAGGAATACAGGCTGAGGATAGCCTTTTGAAGAGAATTCATGATATTTCCGCTGGGATTGTGCAGGATAACATCACGTACAAAATCCCCGTTTAATTCCTGAAGGTCGGTTAAAACTGCCTTAAAACTCTCAAACTGAGACACATCGGGCAACTCACCAAAGAGCAGCAGATAGGTGATCTCCTCAAAAGCATAACGGTTTGTGCCGATACCGCGGATCAGATCCTCCACGTTGTATCCCTGGTAGTATAACTCACCGTCACAGGGCATCTTTACGCCATCGACTACTTTTGCACCGATAACATCCGAAATCTCCGTAAGGCCGGTCAAAACACCTTTACCGTTGGAATCACGCAAACCTCTTTTAACATCATATTTTGTATTTTCAATTAAAGCTTTTTTATATTCTTCATTATCTTTATACTTTTGAATCAGATGATAGAAAGATTTTATGATACTTGGAAAGATATATTTTTTTCCATTTATATTTATTTCTTTTAATGGTTCACATTTGTTATAATACCATTTAAAAAGGTCTAAATAATTCATTTCAAAAAAATTTTTTGTGTCTTCTGATAAATTATTAACTTTCTCGTAAACTTTTTAATTATTATTCTTATCAATTTTTTTATGTTTACTTGAGATTTGATATTTTAATATATCACTTATTTTAACCTGTTTAAGTTGTTCAAAATGTTTATGATTAATTTTTTTTATATTATAATCAATATCATAAAAAGCAAAAATATTTTCTTTTATCTCAGCAATAATAATTATATTTGATACATCAATTAAAAATTTCATAAAATGTGATTGTACTTTTGTCAAAACATTATCTAAAGCGGTATTTTTATGTATTTTATTACTTTTTATTATTTTGTCATTTTTTGCTATTCTTCCTCTTTGTTTCTTAATTTTAACTGTGAAAATATTATTATTATTACTTTGGTTGGTTTCTGGATTGTTAACTTGGTTATCTTGGTTAGTATTTATTAAATTATTATTTGGCATTATTTCAGGGTTTAAAATATTATTAGATTCATTAAATATTAGATCATATTCTGATTCTTTTTCATCTAGTAATAAACCTAAATTATTCATATCTTCATTTAAATTATTATTGCTTTCTTCTGATATATCATTTATATCCATAGGATTTAAATTTTCATTTATATTAATTATGTTTTCAGTATTGAATGCCATTAAATCAGAAAAGACCCCTTTGTCTTGTTCTGATTGTATTTATTTTGCAGTTTCCATAAAATAATCATTACTTAATGTTTTACTCATTAAACCTGATTCAAACTTGTTATTACAAATATGTTCAGTAGATCTGTATCTTTTCAATTCTAAAAAAATTTATTGTCTATATTTAACCTGGAATAATTTCGTTGATTATTTATGCAACAATCATTTACTGATTGCCAACAAATATCTGGAGCTTCGTACTAATCTATGAATCTAAAATTAATTGCACTTTCGGAAAAGATTATCACTTTTAGCTTGGATTTTTAATTTTCTCTATGTTCTCAAAAGCTTGGACTTTTTAAATCAATAATAATTATAGTTGTGATATTTTATCTAAAAGATAAATCAATTATCGAAAATAATTAATTAAAATGAATTGTAATAAAGATTTTTAAATAATTAATATTTAAATATTATTAAATATATTTTTTATTTATTTACATCAAATAATTATTTTTTTATTTAAATATTTTATTAATAAATAAATAATTCA
>CALDIE010000105.1 GCA_937901625.1 uncultured Lachnospiraceae bacterium | reverse complement strand
ACGGCGGCTCGCACGGCTTCAAGAAAGAGAAGGCCGGCGACCCCCGGGGTTCCGACGACTACTACGACGATGACGACGAGTACTATGATGAGGAAGAAGGCTACGAAGAGAGCGGGTACATTGAAGAGGAGTACAGAGAAGACGGTAACATCGACACGGTAGCGGATGATCTTGAGACATCAGCCGATGGAAATACCGGTGATGGAGATACGGATGGTGAATAAAGTTCGTAAAGTACCGATGCGAAGCTGCATCGGCTGCGGAGAGACGAAGGAAAAGAAGACCCTTGTAAGGATCGTAAAAACGCCGGATGATGAGATCTTTTTGGACCGGAAAGGGAGGGCAAACGGACGCGGAGCCTATATCTGCGATGATCCGTCCTGCCTGATGGCGGCAAAGAAACATCACGGTCTGGAAAGAGCCTTTCAGATGCAGATCTCCGAAGAAATCTATGCGTCGCTCGCAAAGGAGTTGGAAGAACATGGCAGTGAATAAAGTGTTTGGAATGCTTGGAATGGCCAGGCGGGCGGGGAAGATCAAAAGCGGAGAGTTCCAGACGGAAGCGGCCATCAAAGACGGAAGTGCTGCTTTGGTGATCGTTGCTGCGGACGCTTCGGATAATACAAAAAAGAAATTCAGAGATTCCTGCAGGTTCTATGAGGTGCCTTACGCGGAGTTTGGCGATAAGGAAACCTTAGGACACGCGATCGGTATGGAGTTTCGGGCATCTTTGGCGGTGACCGATGCCGGTTTTGCCAAAGGGATCCAAAAGAATATGGCATAGTGTTATGGATAAAACGGGAGGAAAAAAGCAAGTATGGGAAAAAGGATCAGCAGTTTTACAAAAGAGTTCGAAGGTCTTGAGAACAGTAAGACATTAGAGCTTTTAGAAAAGCATGGTATCACGGACAAGAAAGTGCAGAGCAACATTTCCGATGAGGAAGTGGATATTCTCACAAAGGATCTTCTCGCGCTCGGATACCGCAAGGTAAATGATGACCAGGAAGAGAAAAAGCTGCCTCCCGAAAAAAAGACAGAGACCGTAAAGGCGAATGAAACACAGGAAAAGAGTGCTTCACAGAAGCCGGAGAACAAAACGGAGAACAAAACGGAGAACAAAACGGAGAGCAAAACGGAAAACAAAACGGAAAACAGGGATGAAAGAAGTGCCGACGTGGTCGTAAAAAAGCCCAAGAAGAGACTGATCAGCAGTTATGTCAGTACCGATAACAGACAAAGGGGTAATGCCGGTTCGCAAAGTGGCGCAAGACCCGGCGCAGGGAATCGCGCAAATAACGGTACCTCACAGGGAAATCCTCACCGTAACACAAACGCTTCCTCCAGACCGTTGATCCGTCCCAGAGATAACATGATCGATCGCGCTGCCGAGATCACAAACCGCAGAGAGCAGGAAGAGCGTATCCGCGAACAGGCGGCTGTGGATGAACAGAGACGTATCAAAGAGGCAGAGGCTGCCGAGGCTTTAAGAAAGCAGCGTGAAGAAGAGGAAAAGGCTGCCGCGCAGGCGCAGACTGTGGCTGAGACGGGTGCCGAAGTTGAAGAGAAACCTGCGGAGAAGACTGCTCCTTCCGATACTTTTAACAACAGAGTCAGAAGAGAGTACCGGGATGGAAGAGAAGGCCGCGACAATCGCGACAGCAGAGAAAACCGTGACGGAAGAGATTTCCGTGATAACAGAGACGGACGCGGATTTGACAGAAACGGCAATCGTGATAACAGAGACGGACGTCCCGTTCGTGATAACAGAGGCGTAAACGGCGGACGTTCCTTTGGTGATCGTCCAAACGGCGCTAACGGAGACCGCAGGACAGACAACCGCAGTTTTGATCGCAACGGAAACCGTGACAACCGTGGCGGTGATTTCCGCAGGGATAACCGTGGAGACGGACGTACAGGATATGGAGACCGCGGTGGTTTCCGCTCCGGAAACGCTCAACCCGGACAGGGCGGCACAAGATTTGGTTCCGATAACCGTTCGGGAGACGGAAGAGATTCGAGATTCCGTACAGGTAATGGATCCTCCAGACCGGCGCAGAGAGGTGCCGCACCCGAAGCGCCCGTATCCGCAGATGATAAGAACCGCAGGACAAGTAAGTTTGCGGATAAGAACCGTGATAAAAAGGACCGCAGGGATTCCAAGTATGATGATGACGAGCGCATGCTCGGAAAGGGCCGTAACAGCAAGGCCGGCGCATTTATCAAGCCGGAAAAGAAGGTGGAAAAGGTAGAGGAAGAGATCAAGGTGATCGTTCTTCCGGAGACCGTTACCATCAAGGATCTGGCCGATAAGATGCACATCCAGGCATCCGATATCATTAAAAAGCTCTTTTTAAAGGGTGAGATGGTGACCATTAACCAGGAGATCAGTTACGAAAAGGCTGAGGATATCGCCATCGAATATGAGATCATGTGCGAAAAGGAAGAAAAGGTGGATGTGATCGCCGAGCTTCTTAAAGAGGATGAGGAAAAAGAGGAAGATATGGCAGAGCGTCCTCCCGTAATCTGTGTTATGGGACACGTTGACCATGGTAAGACTTCCCTTTTGGACGCGATCCGTAAGACCAATGTTACCGACCGTGAGGCCGGTGGTATCACGCAGCACATCGG
>CALDIE010000104.1 GCA_937901625.1 uncultured Lachnospiraceae bacterium | reverse complement strand
TCTTAATCAATATCTCTTTAACGAGGAATTCGATCAGGTAACGATCGATGAGATCAAATGTGTAAATAAGAAATTAAAGAATATCCGTGAGCCGATACCTGTACATCTTGCGCAGGCAAAAGTCTATGCCTATATTTACGCAAAGCAGCACGCCCTCCCGTTCATTCGGGTTCGGATGACCTACTGCCACATTATCACGGAAGATATCAAGTACTTTATCGAGGAATACCTCTGGGAGGATCTGGAGGTCTGGTTCGAAGATCTGATGAAGCGATACAGTAAATGGATGGACTTTGCATATTCCTGGAGAAAGAAGCGTAACGAGAGTATTAAGAAAATTGATTTTCCATATCCCTATCGGGAAGGACAGCGGGATCTTACTGTCTATGTGTACCAGACGATCCTGGAACGGAAAAAACTTTTCATAGAAGCGCCTACCGGCGTCGGAAAGACTTTGTCGACCGTTTTTCCTGCCGTAAAAGCCATGGGGCAGGGGCTGACGGACCGGATTTTTTATCTGACAGCCAAAACGATCACGAGGACGGTGGCAGATGAGACCTTTGAACTGCTGCGCAGGCAAGGGCTTAGCATGAAGACCGTGGTCATCACGGCAAGAGATAAGATCTGCCCGTTTACGGAGGCGGAGTGTAATCCGGACTCCTGTGAATATGCCAGGGGACATTTTGACCGTGTCAATGAGGCACTGTATAAGCTGATCACCACAAAAGACAATCTCTCGAGGGATTGTATTGCGGAGACAGCGGCAAAATACAAGGTGTGTCCGTATGAATTAAGTCTTGATTTAACTTTGCTCTCCGATGCGGTCATGTGCGATTACAACTACGTCTTCGATCCCCATGTCTATCTTCGAAGATTCTTCGGGGATGGCAACCGAGGGGAGTATACCTTCCTGATCGACGAGGCACACAACCTCGTGGATCGCGGCAGGGAGATGTACAGTGCAGAACTTCAAAAAGAAGACCTGTTAGCAGCAAAGAAATTTTTGAATGAAGCCGTCGAAAAGTTAGCCATTGTAAAAGAAAGGAAGGGGATGATCCACATCCATCGCATGATCTCCGGGCTTGACAGGTGCAATAAGGAGATGCTCAAGATAAAGCGCGGGTGTGTGACCTACCTGGTTTTGGACAGCGTAGATACGCTGGCCGGTCATGTTGCCGGACTCTACACGACGATCAGTCAGTTTCTGGATGAAGAAGAAAATACCGGCATCCGAAAGGAAGTGCTGGAACTGTATTTTATGCTCGGGCATTTTTTGATGATCTACGAGATGATGGACGAAAAGTACAGGATTTTCTGCGAAATCTCGGAACGTGGGAATTTCCGAGTAAAACTGCTTTGCGTGGATCCGGGAAAAAATCTGGCGGACTGCATGGCGATGGGGCGAAGCGCGGTACTGTTTTCGGCAACTCTCCTTCCGATCGGATATCATAAAAATCTTTTGGGTGGCAGCAAGGAGGACTATGAGGTCTATGCCAGGTCCGTTTTTGACCCGTCCAGGATGGGGTTGTTCATCGGGAGGGATGTGACCAGCCGGTACAGCCGCAGAAACGAGACGGAGTATTACCACATCGCAAGATATATATATGAAGTGACTGCGGTAAAAAAGGGAAAGTATATGATATTCTTCCCTTCGCATGCTTTTCTTAAAAATGTACTCGAAGCATACGAGGCAAATTTCCACCTTCCGGAAGAGGAGATGATCGTTCGCCAGGAGGAATACATGACCGAGGCGCATCGGGAGGCATTCTTACATCTGTTTTCTTCTTCAAAGGATTCCTTTTCCTTAGGGGCGCTTCCGGAGAAAGATATTTTCCTTCCGGGAGAGACACCGTATGAGGGGATCGTTTCCGGAAAGAAGAGCCTGATCGGATTTTGTGTTCTCGGCGGGATCTTCTCTGAGGGAATCGATCTTAGGGAGGACTCGCTGATCGGGTGCATCGTGGTCGGAACGGGACTGCCGCAGGTATGCAGCGAGAGGGAGATCTTTAAGGACTACTTCGGCGAAAACGGCTTTAATTATGCTTACCGTTACCCCGGCATGAACAAGGTGTTGCAGGCGGCCGGACGCGTGATCCGGACGGTCAACGATGTGGGCGTGGTGGCGCTTTTGGATGACCGGTTTCTGGAACAATCCTCCAAAAGAATGTTTCCCAGGGAATGGACGCACTACCAGGTGACAACGTTAGGCGGTGTCGCCGACTGTGTGGAAGGCTTCTGGCAGGAGATGGAAGAGAAAAAGGACACCGACGACAGTTAATGCGATAGCGAAGCGGCATCGCAAAGAATACAGGATACTGCAGAAAAGATACTACAGAAAAACGACGGAAAAAACGTCAGAAATACTACAGAAAAACGTCAGAAATCCGTGCAGACTGCATCACTTTGTGGTAATATATACAAGTGTGTGTTCGGGAATCGGTTTCTGTAAGGAGGTAAATATGTGGGCATATGAAAGCGTGTTTTATCAGATTTATCCACTGGGCTTTTGCGGAGCGCCGTTTGAAAACGATGGTGTGGCGGTCTCCCGGATCTTAAAGGTGATCGACTGGATTCCGCACATTAAGAAACTGGGATGTAATGCGATCTACTTTTCCCCGGTATTTGAGTCGGATACCCATGGTTACAATACAAGGGATTACACAAAGATAGACACAAGACTCGGAAGCAACGAGGATTTTAAGCGAGTCTGCGAAGCCCTTCACAAAGAAGGGATAAAGGTTGTCCTGGATGGTGTGTTCAATCACGTCGGAAGAGGCTTCTTCGCGTTTCAGGATGTCCTTAAAAACAGAGAAAGTTCCCCCTACGTCAACTGGTTTGCCAGGATCGATTTCGGTGGTAATTCCCCGTACAATGACGGCCTTTGGTATGAAGGTTGGGAAGGTAACTACGATCTTGTTAAGTTAAATCTCTATAACGAAGACGTGATCAACCACATTTTTTCCGCTGTAGAGGGATGGATCAAAGAATTTGATATCGATGGGATCCGGCTGGATGTTGCCTACTGTCTCGAGAGAGGATTTTTAAACCGCCTGCGCGGATTTTGCGACTCCAAAAAGAACGACTTCTTCTTAGTCGGAGAGGTGCTTCACGGAGAGTACGGCAGGATGCTTCGGGAGATGAACATCCACTCCCTGACAAACTACCAGTGTTATAAAGGAATTCATTCCGCATTTAACAGCGCCAATATGTTTGAGATCGTCCATTCCCTCTTACGGCTTTTCGGACCGGAAGACTGGACGGTAGCCAGAGGAGAGCACCTTCTCTCCTTTGCGGACAACCACGACGTGAGCAGGATCGCAACACTTATACAGGATCCGAAGTGCTTACCGCTTGTCTACGCGATGGTCTTTGGCATGCCCGGCATCCCCTGTGTCTACTACGGAAGCGAGTGGGGAGAAAAGGCGGATAAGAGTCAGGGAGACCCGGCACTTCGTCCCTGCTTTGACGCGCCGCAGTGGAATGAGCTGACGGAGTTCATCGCAAAACTTGCGGAAGCAAAAAAGAGCAGCAAGGCATTGAACTATGGCGGTATGCGAAACATCCTGCTGCAGAACAAGCAGTGCATTTTTGAAAGAAAGTGCGATGACGAGCGGGTGTTAGTGGCACTCAATATGGACAGCAATCCCTTCACGGCACACTTTGACGCAGGCTGCGGACAGGCAAAGGATTTGATCAGCGGACAGATGCATGACTTCGGAGGCGGAAGTGAGCTGCCTCCCTATAGCGCGGCTTTCTGGCTGATGGAACGATAAGGATCGGAGAAATATCTAGGAGGAAAGTATGAGTAAGGAACTGGCAAAGACCTATGACCCCAAGGGGATCGAGGACCGGCTGTATGAGAAGTGGCTGGAGAAAAAATATTTTCATGCGGAGGTGGATCCGGAGAAGAAACCGTTTACGATCGTGATCCCGCCCCCCAACATCACCGGACAGCTCCACATGGGGCATGCTCTGGATAATACGATGCAGGATATCCTGATCCGCTTTAAGCGCATGCAGGGATACAACGCCCTTTGGCAGCCCGGAACCGATCATGCCAGTATCGCTACGGAGGTAAAGATCATCGAGACCCTTAAGAAGCAGGGGATCAGCAAGGAAGACCTCGGACGCGAAGGCTTCCTGGAAAGAGCCTGGCAGTGGAAGGAAGAGTACGGCGGAAGGATCATCTCCCAGTTAAAAAAGCTGGGATCTTCCTGTGATTGGGACAGAGAGCGCTTTACAATGGATGAGGGCTGCAACAAAGCCGTTAAGGAAGTCTTTGTCAAGATGTACGAAAAAGGCTATATCTACAAGGGTTCCAAGATCATCAACTGGTGCCCGGTCTGCAATACATCCATCTCTGACGCGGAGGTTGAGTATGAGGAGCAGGACGGACATTTCTGGCATATCAAATATCCGATCTTAAATGATGACGGAAGTGAGAGCGGCGAATATCTGATCTTTGCGACGACCCGTCCGGAGACGATGCTCGGTGATACGGCCGTTGCCGTACATCCGGAGGATGACCGTTATCGCCATCTGGTTGGCAAATATCTGATGCTGCCTCTTATGAACCGCAAGATCCCCGTAGTGGCGGATACCTATGTTGACAGAGAGTTCGGTACCGGTGTTGTTAAGATCACGCCGGCCCATGACCCCAACGACTTTGAGGTAGGTAAGAGACATGATCTGCCCATTATCAACATCATGAATGATGACGCTACGATTCTAAATATGTTCGACTCATATTATCCTGTTCCCCGAGCCGACGATTCGGCATACATTGACAGGCTGCTCGAGATATGTGAGAACGAAAAAGTAGCTATTCTTCTACCGATCATGTCGGCAGAGTTGGAGGAGTTGGCCCTCAATAAACCTCGTTTTGAATCGATCGGAACAAAAGTATCAGTTTCGGACTATTACGCTGTAAAAACCGCTAACAACAAACAAGCCCTTATGGATCTCATTCAAGAAATCCGGCTTCCCTGCGCGAGTTATCGAAAGGTCAGTCGGTTAGAGCAATTGTCGGATGCCGCTCATGCGTTGGGCTATCCCGAAAAACCGGTTTGCCTAAAGACTTCCTCAGGAAGCGGGAGTAGAGGCTTCAGAATTCTCGATGAATCGATATCCGAGTTGGAGCTGTTGATACATCATAAGCCTACTTCATGCTATACAACACTCGACCGGATCTACAATGTATTATCCAGTCAAGAAATGTTCCCTGAAATGATGATGATGGAATACTTGCCTGGAACGGAATACTCTGTGGATTTGTTGGCGGATCATGGCGTTAC
>CALDIE010000103.1 GCA_937901625.1 uncultured Lachnospiraceae bacterium | reverse complement strand
CTCTTCCGATCTGCTGTATGATGAAATCATTCCAACCCTCCCGCTGGATAAGGCAGATCTGGAAAATTTTGCCGCCGCCGTGCAGGATCGTTTCAACAACCCCTTCGTTGATCATCTGCTGATGAGCATTTCCTTAAATTCCACTTCCAAGTGGAAGGCTCGTAACATGCCGTCCTTCCTGGAGTACATCGAGAAGTTCGGACAGTTGCCCGCAGCCTTGACGATGAGCCTTGCGGCATACATCGCATTCTACTCGAACAACATCGCAAGGAGAGAGGATGACGGTCTTGTATGTGTAAGACCTGCAGGCAATGAGTATAAGATCCAGGATGATGCCTGGGTGCTTGATTTCTACTTTGAACACAAGGATGACAGCGATGCCGATCTGGTTAAGGAAGTACTCAGCAATGAGAAGATGTGGGATCAGGATCTTTCCAGGATCGATGGTCTCTATGACACCGTAGTTAAGGATCTTGAACTGATCCGCAAGGAAGGTGCGGAAGCAGCATACAGAAGTGTACTTCAGTAAGCCCTATACAGACACATTGATTTGTTTCCGGAGTGACTCCGGATAAGTAAAAGGCTGCGGCCGTCGTAAAGACGGCTCGTCAGCAGAGAGGGTTTTGTATGCAGACAATTAAAATTCATCCGTTGGATAACGTGGCAGTCGCTTTGGAAGATATTCCGGAAGGCACACATCTTACGATCGATGGAGAAGAGGTAGTTACTCTGGAGAAGATCGCAAGAGGTCATAAGGTTGCCCTTAAGGATATCCCCGAGGGTACTCCGGTTACCAAGTACGGTAACACGATCGCCGGTGCGACAGCAGATATTAAGAAAGGCAGCTGGGTACACACCCACAATGCCAGGACAGAGTTAAAAGAGGGCGGAGAGTATTTCTACGATCACAAGGTATATGATCTGCCCATGGTTGAACCGAGAACCTTTATGGGATATCGCAGAAAGGACGGCCGTGCGGCTATCCGTAACGAGATCTGGATCATTCCGATCGTCGGCTGCGTAAACGGTATCGCCAAGCAGATCGTAGAAGAGACACAGGATGTTGTAAAGGGCAGTGTGGAAGGCGTTTACACCTTTGCGCATCCCTTTGGATGCTCCCAGTTGGGAGATGACTTAAGACAGACCAAGAAACTCCTGGCTGCTTTAGTCCGTCATCCCAATGCGGCTGCAGTGCTCTGCCTGAGTCTGGGATGCGAGAATCTGACCCGTCCCATGTTTTTGGAGGAACTGGGACCTTATGATGAGGAAAGAGTTAAGTTCTTAAACTGCCAGGATGTAGAGGATGATGTGGAGGCAGGTGCTGCCATCATCCGTGAACTGGCAGAATACGCAGGACAGTTTAAGCGTGAGCCGATCCCCGCCAGCGAACTTGTAGTGGGTATGAAGTGCGGCGGAAGCGACGGACTTAGCGGTATAACGGCTAACCCCACCGTCGGAAGATTCTCCGATCGTCTGATCGCACTCGGAGGTTCCACGGTATTGACGGAGGTACCCGAGATGTTCGGCGCAGAGAATATTCTCTTTGCGCGTTGCGAGAATCAGCAGATATTTGAAAAGGCAGTAGCGATGGTAAATGACTTCAAAGATTACTTTGTAAGTCATGGTCAGGTGGTATATGAGAATCCCAGCCCCGGAAACAAAGCCGGCGGTATCACCACCCTCGAGGATAAGTCCTGCGGATGCGTACAGAAGGGCGGAAGCGCTCCTGTCGTGGACGTACTTGAATACGCAGAGCCGGTAACCATGAAGGGCTTGTCTCTGCTGTCAGGCCCCGGCAACGATATGGTCTCGACTACGGATCTGACGGCAGCGGGAGCGCATATGATCCTGTTTACCACGGGGAGAGGAACCCCGTTCGGCGCGCCCGCGCCTACGATCAAGATATCGACCAACACTGCCCTGTATGAGAAGAAGAGAGGCTGGATCGATTTTAATGCCGGCACTGTGGCAGAGGGTCAGGAAACGCTTGATGCCGCGGGCGACAGACTGCTCGATCTGGTATTGCAGGTCGCGAGCGGTCAAAGAACCAGACAGGAAGAAGCCGGTTACCGTGAGATCTCGATATTTAAGGATGGAGTAACATTATAATGCCAAGGACAGACGCGGGGTATGGGATGATATACAGTCACATACCCACGGCTTCGGGCAGCATGGCTCTGTCATCTATATAATAGTCGCAGGTGATCTTGC
>CALDIE010000102.1 GCA_937901625.1 uncultured Lachnospiraceae bacterium | reverse complement strand
TGCTCTTCCGATCTGACTTGATCTTAACAAAACGACGGATGCTTAACTTCTCACCGATCGTGGCGGTCATCTCAACCAATACATCCTTAACAGTCTTGCTCTCATCATCGATCCAGGGTTCAGCCAGGAAAGCATCCAGATCTGCAGCGCCGCTCTCAAGTGCCTGAGCCGCAACACGCGCAACATAGTTCTTGAACTTCTCATTCTTTGCTACAAAGTCGGTCTCGGAGTTAACCTCTACAACCGCTGCCTTCTTTCCGCAATCACACTTAGCGACATCGCAAAGACCTTCGGCTGCGATACGGCTCTGCTTCTTCTCAGCCTTCATCGCACCGCTCTTCTTTAATACATCGATAGCTGCTTCAATATTTCCATCGGTCTCGGTCAGAGCCTTCTTACATTCCATCATACCTGCGCCGGAAATCTCACGCAGTTCTTTTACCATTGCTGCTGTAATAGCTGCCATTTTAAATTTCCTCCTTTGCAATACTTAGTGTCGGATTAAACGGTACCGTCAGCGGCCTGAGCCTCTTCGCTTGCCGCGCTCTCAGCCTCGATCTCGGACATCGTCTCGCCCTGATTTGCTTCGATGATAGCGTCAGCCATCTTGGAAACGATCAGCTTAACGGCACGGATCGCATCATCGTTACCGGGGATCACATAGTCGAGTTCCTCAGGATCGCAGTTGGTATCAGCAATACCGAACAGTGTGATTCCGAGTGCGTGAGCCTCCTGAACACAGATGTGCTCCTTCTTGGGGTCAACTACGAAGATTGCATCGGGGATACGATCCATCTCCTTGATACCGCCGATGTTCTTCTCAAGTTTCTCCCACTCCTTCTTGATCTCGATAACTTCCTTCTTGGGAAGTACATCAAAGGTTCCATCCGCAGACATAGTCTCGATTGCATGCAATCTGTCGATACGAGACTGGATGGTCTTAAAGTTGGTCAGCATACCGCCTAACCATCTCTCATTAACATAGTACATACCGCAACGCTCAGCCTCTGTCTTAACGGCTTCCTGTGCCTGCTTCTTGGTTCCTACAAACAGTACGGTACCGCCCTGTGCGGCGATATCGGAGATCGCGTTGTAAGCCTCGTCTACCTTAACAACAGACTTCTGCAGATCGATGATGTAGATACCGTTTCTCTCGGTGAAGATGTACGGAGCCATCTTAGGGTTCCATCTTCTTGTCTGGTGTCCGAAATGAACACCTGCCTCCAACAACTGCTTCATTGAAATAACGCTCATTTTTTTACCTCCATACGGTTGATCTTCCGCACACTTCATCGTCTTAAGATACTGCGCACCCCCGAGCAAGGGCACCTGCACAGCCATCCGCGTGCGTGTAAATTAATAGTCCCGCCATATGTGAATACAAGTCCACACACAGCGGGATTATTTTAGCACAGTTCAATATCGCAATGCAAGAGAAAGTTTACTCATGAATTCTTTCGTATATCGCGAATGAATATTCATCAATTTGAAAGCCTTCAACGTATCGGTACTGCCCTTCCGGCAGATAGATGGACATAACATCATTTAATACCAGATGTTCATATTGCTCCTCTTTTAATGTATTTATGAGATACTCTCTGGCATCCGGATTGACTAAAACTCCTGTCAACGATGAATCCATTTCATCCACAAATGTGGATGAAACAACATCTTCCCATTCCGACAGATAGATTCCGGATTGTCTGTCTAATATAGCAAATAACAATGGCGTTCCCGCACCAAAGGCAACGGCATCTTCCGGTATGGTTTCCTTCAGATATTCCCTGATCGATTGGATATCCCTCCGATCCCAGGATGTGGCAATCTTTGACGCAACTGTATTTCCCAAAGCAGAAACGGATGCCAGTGACAGTCCGGTAAGAATGATAACACATATAATCCCGGTCGCTCTCTTGATCGTAAGGGTTTTAATCATCCCCCGGAATCCTCCGTCGGAGATAATATCCTCATCCACATTGTCCTTGGCTTTCATTTCAACACAGAAGTTCCGATCGACTATATATCCCAGAAGTAATACTAAGGGAAATATTACAATCGATGCGTTTGTCGAAACAGCCCTGTTCATATAATAAGTAAACACACCAATACCCATAATGGAGGATACTATCAACAGGTATTCTGCTTCCGTCAGCCTCTTTAACAGCACTTTAGAGAAATTTAAACCAATCGTCCCCAAGAACAGTGCAATTACCATAAAATATCCGTTTAAGGGATTCATAAGCTGAATCTGCATATCCCCGATCAAAAAAATCTTTGCTCCGATAGGGTAAATATATGTACCCGGAGAAATAGCATCCCCGCCTGCGATCAGATTATATACGATAACAAAAACATATCCGACAAGAAACTCCAACACTAAAAAGATTACGTTTTTTACAACGGAGACGAAAGAATAACTCCCCTTCTGTTTCGCATCAAGATATACAGATACCAACATCCATACAATTCCGAACACCAAACCCGTTTCCGTATTCCACAGTATTGATAGCGCACTTACCACCCACATAATAATCTTAACACTTCTGCTTCCGCTCTTTCTGAAAGCGATCAAACAACCTGTCATGACCAGAGCCTGAAAGAGAAATCTGTGGGGGATCAACTGATAAACCTGTGTAACATGTACTTGAAATGAAACAACCGCAATTGCTGATACCGAGAGCAGATATACCGTATCATTCCGGATCAATTGATCTATACACCAATACATCAACAGGAACGAAACACCCCCAAGGATACTCATCGTAAACGCAATAGCTGTCCAATAATCCATCCCCATGCCATGAAATATTCTGACCGGAATGAAGTACAATACCCCATAATGGCCGTAAATAGAATTGGAATACATTTCGAAAGGTGTTCCCGCAAGAGTGTTCAATATGGATACCGTATAGGCATTAATATGATATGTATCATCGTAGAAAGGATTAACACAATATAAAAGGCCTCCCTGAACAAAAGAAATCAACAATCTAAAAAATTTTCTCCAGAGAGTATTCTTTATCGCCTGCGTCTGCAGGCGGGACAGTACCACCCCGGTCATAATTGACAATATAACGATATACATGATTCCCGGAATCTGATGTCTGAAATAGTCTTTCGGAAATGAATAGCAGTCAAGTTCTCCGTAGTAACATAAAACAAGAAAGAGTAGTCCGAATACGAGAAAGATAAGCGCAGGAAGATGTTCATTACTGTTCAAATAAAAACTATTTGTATTGGCAACTCGTGACATCATAAAAAGAACAGCAAAAAACACTATGAAAAAAATAAAGATCGACAGCAGATAAATCTTAATATTATCAAATGACTGTATCTGTTCTGTCTTGTACAAACCATAATAAAATAAAAAGGTAAGGAACACTGCCATACAAGTGGGCAATTTAGTATCCGTCTCTTCAAGCCACTTTAAGATATACTTTTTATCCCTCACCTGTTCGTTCATCATTTTCCTCTTTTATCTTTTTATGATGTTTGGGCAAAAAGTACCTTTTGCCCAAACATTCATGGCAACAAATCCGATGCTTTAATCCGGTGCAGATGTGCAGATCCTTGCGATCTCCAGATCCGACGCTCCGGCGGGAATAAAGTGATCTCCCACCTGCAGAGTACGATCAAACCCGTTCGAAATTAAAAACGCATTATATTCCGTTTCGGATGCGACCACACCGGCTTCATATAACTTCCTGGCTACCGTCTCCGACCCGTTTCCTCTGGAGATATGGATCACCACTCCCTCGGAGGAAGATGCCGACGCAGGGGTTTCCGAAGGCACCGGTGTTTCTGTCGGCGCGACCGTTCCTGTTGCCTCCGGTGTCTCTGCCGATGCAGG
>CALDIE010000101.1 GCA_937901625.1 uncultured Lachnospiraceae bacterium | reverse complement strand
GGCATACCATCTCACCGTTTTCCTTAAGAAGCGGCCAGGCTGCCGGAAGGATTTTCGATAAAGAGATAAAGGAAACGTCCACAGACGCAAAATCGATCGGTTCCGGGATCTGTTCGTTGGTCACGTAACGGAAATTGGTTTTTTCCATGCAGACAACTCTCGGGTCGTTTCGTAACTTCCAGTCAAGCTGGCCGTGTCCTACATCGATCGCGTATACTTTGGACGCGCCGTTTAGGAGCATACAGTCGGTAAATCCTCCTGTGGAGGAACCGATGTCCATGCATACCTTCCCTTTCGTGGTGATCGGAAAGACCTCCATGGCTTTTTCCAGTTTTAATCCCCCGCGGCTTACATACTTAAGAGTATTTCCACGAACCTCTATCTTTGATTTTTCTTCGTCAAAGGTACTGCCGGCTTTATCCTCCCGCTGACCGTTTACAAAGACATTCCCTGCCATGATCTCGGTCTTGGCCTTTTCTCTGGATTCCGCAAATCCCTGCTTAACTAACAGCACGTCCAATCGTTCCTTCATAAGTACTCTGTATCCTCTTTATCTTTACCCCAGGCGGTTTTTGATCTTCTCCAAAATGCCATCCGCGTCGATCCCGCATTCTGTCTTTAACAGATCGACGTTGCCGTGTTCCACATACGCATCCGGAAGAGCGATCACCAACGGATCGCAGATGCCGTTAAGCGAAAGACTGACCTGTTCTCCGAAGCCTCCTGTTGCAACATTCTCTTCCAGTGTAACGAGCAGTTTATGACGCCCTGCCATCTCTTTAAAGCACTCTTCATCAAAAGGCTTTACAAAACGGGCATTTATAAGGGAACAGGAATGCCCCTGCTCCTTTAATCTCTCTCTGACTTCCACGGCGGTCTTAACCATACTGCCGACAGCGATCAGGCAGATCTCCGACTCATCACAGATGACTTCCGCTTTTCCGTACTCGATCGGCGAGCGGAAATCATGCAAGCCGTCGTAGGCTTTTCCGCGAGGATAGCGCAAAGCAGCCGGACCGTCAAAGGCCACCGCAAAATGCAGCATATCCGCGAGCTCCCATTTATTCTTAGGCGCCATCAAACACATATTGGGGATCATGGATAAATACGACAGATCAAAGATTCCCTGATGCGTCTCGCCGTCGCTTCCGACCAGTCCCGCGCGGTCGATCGCAAATACAACCGGAAGATTCTGGATGCAGACATCATGTAAGATCTGATCGTAGGCCCTTTGTAAAAAGGAGGAATAGATTGCCACCACGGGTTTTAATCCGCCGGCCGCAAGTCCCGCGGCAAAGGTAACCGCGTGTTCCTCTGCGATTCCCACATCAAAAAATCTCTCCGGGTAGTGGTTACTGAACCGCTTTAATCCGGTTCCGTCCGGCATAGCTGCCGTGATCGCCACCACATCTTCCCTGCTATCTCCGATCCTGCACATCACCGTCGAAAAGATATCCGTATAGTTCGGCGATGTTCTGACCTTTTTAGGCATTCCGGTTTCCACATCAAACGGCTCCGCGCCGTGGAAACGTGCGGGGTGCTTCTCCGCCGGAGCATAGCCCTTTCCCTTCTTGGTCTTTACATGGATCATGACCGCGTTTTTCACTCGTCTCGCCTCACGAAGTACACGGACCATCGCTCCGATATCATGCCCGTCTACCGGTCCCAGATACTTGATCCCCATATCTTCAAAAAGCATTCCTGGGATCACGATCTGCTTTACCGCCGACTTGGTACGCTTGATCGCCGAAGCCATCGCTTCACCGGATTTGGATTTCATAAGGGTCTGGTAAACGCCCTCCTTCAGATCCAGATATCCTTCCGCCGTACGAAGGCTGTTTAAGTAATTGGGTACGCCGCCCACATTTTCAGAGATCGACATATTGTTATCATTTAAGATGATAATAAAATTGCTTTCTAACTTTGCGGCATTGTTAAGTGCCTCATATGCCATACCGCCGGTTAAGGATCCGTCTCCGATCACGGATACGACCGTATAATCCTCTCCCCTTAAATCCCTGGCTTTAACCAGACCGATACCGGCAGAGATGGAGGTTGATGAATGTCCCGTATCGAAACAGTCGCAATCGCTCTCCTTACGCTTCGGGAAACCGCTCATTCCGCCGTACTGACGCAAATGATCAAAACCCTCCATCCGTCCGGTTAAGAGCTTATGGGTATAGGACTGATGTCCCACGTCCCAGATGATCTTATCCTTAGGAAGATCCAGAAACAGATGGAGCGCCATGGTCAGTTCCACCGCGCCGAGATTGGATCCCAAATGCCCGCCGGTCTCCGAGATATGTTCCAGCAGAAACGCCCGGATCTCCTGCGCTAATTTCGTATACTCCTCACTGTCTATCTTTTTGATATCATTTGCTTCTTTGATCTGTTTGAGTATAGATTCTTCACTCATAAATTCATCCCCACATATTTCCTACATCTTCCGATCCACCAGTGAAAGGATCAGCTCTGCCAGAAAATCTCTCGCCTCTTTGGTCCCTTCCACCGATTCCTGTATGGGAAAGTCACGTACCATCTTAACCGCTTCAGCAGAAAGACGCTTTTGCTCTTTAACGGCTCTATCCATTCCAAGACAGGCCACATAGGTCTGCTTTCCGTTCTTTTCATCACTCCCCACCGGCTTGCCAAGCTCCTTTGTCGT
>CALDIE010000100.1 GCA_937901625.1 uncultured Lachnospiraceae bacterium | reverse complement strand
GACCACTTCCTTAAGGTCATCGGTGCGGCAGTTGGTCAGCTGCATGACGCCAAGCACCTTATCATTACTGTCGACAATAGGCGCCAGCATCACGGAAGATGTCTTATAGCCGTGTCTTTCATCAAACTCTTTAATATCCTCAATATCAAAACGATCATCCTCATAGATGTTATCGATACAGATGATCTCAGGATTACTGTAGACATAGTAAAAACGATCCCTGTCCTGCTTTTCGGCGTGGATTCTTTCTCCATCCTCGTCAGGATAGGAAGTCTCAGACGCGTCAAGATCAACCTTTTGATTAACCTCCTTCAGACGAAGAAGCTGTTTTTTAGTGGCAATATAAAGAATACCACCCTCTGCATTGGTAAAATCCATACAGGTAGCAAGAATCTCATCAAATAATCTCAGATAGTACTTCTCATTAGCGATGGCATGCCCCGCCTCAAGCACCTTAATGATGTCCTTGGTGATTTGCATAACGTAACCTCCCAAACCCATTTCATTATAGCAGAATTCATTACTTCATACTAGATTTTTTTAGTCTGTGTGGATAGGCCGGTTCAATGCCAGGGAGTATATAATTTTCTCTTTTACCGTACTGTATGTGATCTGCGTAAGAGCCTCCGCATAGAGCTCGAGCTGGGTATGGTATTTTTCTTTAAGTTCCTCTTCCGACTCCACCCGGTCTGTCTTGTAATCAAGTAAAACAAGCTCTCCGTCTTCTTCCCAATAGGCGTCGATCACACCCTGAACGATGATCTGCTCTGTATCCGGGAAATCCGGATTTAATCTTTTCGCGTCCACTCCCATAAAGAACGAGGTTTCCCTGTGTAATTTCCCTTCTTTTGCCGCCTTTGAGATACGTTTTGCCACATCGGACGCAAGGAATCGTAAACAAACCTTCAAACTGATCATCGAAGCCTCTTCAGAAGACAATCTCCCGTAATGTATCTCCGTTTTAAGGAAGGCGCGAAGAAACTCTTCCGGATTTTCGACCGGCAGTTTATCAAAGGGAAGCCGTTCAAAGACTTTGTGATACGCCGTCCCCCGACTGCTTGCGCTCTTTTCTTTCTGTGCTGCTTCCTCCTTCATAAAGGACGGAACATATTCTTCCTCCTCGTCTTTATACATCTCCACAGCCTCTTCGTCCTCATAGGCTGCTCTTTTTAACTCCGAAACGGTGGTCTTGGTAAAAAGCCCCTTCCACTCGTCAAAGCCGTATTCTCCCTCCCGGTTCTTTATAAGCTGCTGCCTGATTTCCTCCGATACGGGATACAGCCCGCTTTCCAGCCACTCCCGCCCGGTCTCGGCTTCCAGCGATGTCTGCGCCAGCACTTTCTCTATGTACTCCACCGAATAGTTTCTCTGATGGCGTATCAGGCGCCCCCTCTCTTTCAGAGCGGCCTTGATCATGGTCATCGCGTCCTTCATGGCACGGATCTCAACATCTTCCAGTGACCCGGCGCTTAGATCCTCCAGCCCCTCTTCCTCCATCTCCTTCCTGGTAAGGGGGCGCACATCCGTAAGGATCAATTTTTCCTTTGCTCTGGTAAGTGCCACATATAACACGCGCAGCTCTTCGGCAATCGATTCCTCTTTGATGCGATCCGAGAGAATCTGCTTCTTGATCTCTTTCTGGCTGATCCTTTCCTTTGGATCGATCGCTTCCACCGCGATCCCCCAATCCATATCCAGTAACATAGCTCCGGATGTATCAGCCAGATTGAACTGTGTATTTAACCCGCACACAAAGCAGACCGGAAATTCCAGTCCCTTACTCTTATGGATCGTCATCACTCGTACAACATTGGCATTTTCCGAGAGTATCCCGGCTCCTCCACTCTCTATCTGCTGAGCCTTTAACTGGTGTACGTATCGCACAAAGTGAAACAATCCCTGATAACTTGTCTTTTCAAAATCCGATGCCTTTTCAAGAAGCAGTAAAAGGTTCGCCCTTCGCTGCTCTCCACCCGGCATTGCGGTCATCCTGTCAATAAAGTTCCCTTCTTTAAACAGGGATTCTATGATCTCCCGGATCCCAACATAAGGAACAGTTTCCCTGTAGGATGCCAGCCACCCCAGAAACTGTTCGATCTTAAAAGACTTATCATCCCTGTTCTTCTCCCTGTACGCTAACAGTTCCTCGTACAGCGATCGTGTTCTGTCGCTTCTGATCATGGCAAGCTCTTCATCCGTAAACCATCCGGGAAACTCCGTAAGTACCCCGTAAAGCGGAATATCCTGGTCCGGATTGTTGATCACCTCCAATTCATTGATGATCATACGGATCTCCGATGTTTGAAAATATCCCGTACTCTCTCCGATGTAGATCGGGATACCCCTGGCTGTCATGATCTGTTTTAACTTCTTTTCATAACTTTTGGCAGTTCTGAATAACAGCACGATATCCCTGTATTCGATGGGACGGGTGCCGGTCTTCGTCCGGATCGGGAGTCCGGAGCTGATCAGCCAACGGATACGCTCCGCCACCAGATAGATCTCCATATCCTTCCGGTCCAGTCCGTAAGGCGCCTCATCCTTGTCATAGTTCAATGTAAGAATCTCTGATTCGTAGATAGTTTCCGCCGTCCCTTCACCTTCCCCTTTGGGATCGTTTTCGCCGTAAAGACCGCCGTAATAGAGCCTTGCCTTATCATCATACGTCAGTCCTGCCGTGCCTTTTCGCATCAGCTCTTCAAAAACAGTATTGGCAAAATCAAGCACCTCCACGCGGCTTCGGAAGTTTTTGTTAAGGTCGATCTTAATATCTCTTCCCGTATCAGCGAAACGCTCGTATTTTCTAAGAAAGATATCCGGTCTGGCCAGTCGGAAACGATAGATGCTCTGCTTTACATCCCCGACCATAAAATACTTATCCTCCCCCGCAACGCACTTAAGGATATACTCCTGCACATAATTACTGTCCTGATACTCATCCACAAAAACGTAGTCAAAGTACTTGCGGTACTCCATGGCCGCCTTGGTCGGTACCGTCTTTCCGTCCTCTTCCTTTATAAGGATCTGTAACGCCATATGCTCCATATCGGAAAAATCAAGTAAGTTCTTATCCCTCTTGCTTTGAGAAAAACGTTCCGAAAAGCAAAGAGTCAGACGGACAAGTTCACGAACAAGCCGCAAAGCCCTGTGGTGATTGGCTACGATCTCTTCTTCCGACTGGGCATAGTACTCCTTAATATCATCCTTAAGCGCACTGACACGGTCTCTGATCTTTTTAACCGAGAGCTTATACGCCTCATTGACAGGCTGGGATTTCTTTCCCGCCTTAAAAGCCGGAAAAGCAGCGTTTCGTATGGATTTCCGACGCTCATCATGTCCTTTTTGAGATAAGAGTCTTGTGGCGAAATCACTGTATGCAGCGATCGCGTCACGATAAGAAACCGGTCCTTCCGGACGATCACAGATCTCCAGACCTTTTTCGGAAAGTCTCTTTATCAGTATAAGACTCTCTTTTACTCTTTGGTCCATATGCCGATACCAGTCGCTTTTGCTGATCAGATCAAAGGAGGCTGTCTCATCACTCCAATCCGCTTCACACTGAGCCGTCAGCCATGCATGAGGATCCGGATGGCTTTCCGAATACGTAAAGAGATCTAAGATCATCTCCTCCATCTTATCCTCCCAGCCGTTATCGCTGTAGGATTCCACGAAATACAGAAAATCTTCGCTTCTCTCTTCAAAAGCCTCCGTCAGGACTTCGTTCAAAACCTCCTGCATCAAAAGCTTCTTTTCACCCTCATCCGCGATCCGAAACGATGGATCCAGACCGATATCCGTAAAATTATTCCTGATCACAAACAGACAGAAGCTGTCGATGGTCGTGATCTGCGCATTATGAAGTAGGGTCATCTGCCTTTCCATCTTCCGGTCTTTAGGATGTTCCGTCAGATATGCCGCTATACGGTTTCCGATCCTCTCCCTCATCTCCGCCGCTGCAGCCTTGGTAAATGTAACGATCAGCATCCGGTCGATATCCGTTCCCTTATCTTTATCTAAGAGCAAAGAGAGTATCCTTTCGGTCAAAACCGCTGTCTTACCGCTTCCGGCAGCTGCGGAGACCAGGATATTCGCATCCCTTTCGTCGATCACTCTCTGCTGTTCTTTTGTATATTCTACGCTCCCCATACTTACTCCTCATCCTTCTTTTCGGAAAGTACATCTCTCATCCGCTGCAGGGCTTCCGATCCCTTGATATCCACATCCTGCTTCTCATACCCCGGGATTTTGCTATCCAGACCGCATACATCCCTGTAGGAACAGTAATCGCATGCATTATCACCGCATGGTTTGAGTATTTTGTCTCCAACGCCGATCCGTCCTGCCAGTTCTTTTACCTTATGATCCGCATATTCCACCAGCGTTTTTAAGTCATCTTCGGAAAAAGTCTCCGAGTTTTTGGAAAAACTGCCGTCTTTATTCACCGTCACGCAGATCACATCGGATTTTTGTCCGATATCTCCGTCAAGACCTTTTACCACTTCATCCTCGTTTAAGATCACGCCCGTCCATCTGAGTTCCTTTAAGATACGCTCAAATACGTCATCCTGCTCATCTTCCCTGCTGCCCTCAAGCTTTACGATCGGGTCGCTTAAGCGAGAATAGAAGGCCGCTGCCGTGACCACTTCCTTCCTGGCATCTTTCTTTTCCTCCATGTACTTTTCAATACAGCGCTTCGCATACTCCATATAGACAGGAAGCTGCAACTGAAGACCGTAGTATACCATCGAAAGGTCCAGCTTTCGTTGTCCGGACTTATAATCCACCACTTTTACATAGACGCGATCATCGCTCTCAAACAGATCCATCCTGTCGATCTTACCTCTGATAACAACCTTGAGTTCGCTGTCCGTATCCAGGTTTTCCAGAAAGGTTTCCTCATATCGCTCGGGCTTAAATTTGCCCTTTGAGAGCTGTTTCGCGGTAACCGATATGCTTCTTAGCAGGATCCTGTGGATCCTTTCAAGCGCATAGCTCGTCCGGGCGTCCAGATAGATCTTATCCGGATCCTGCAATGCGATCTCCGCATCCTCCGCCTGTTTTAACAGCACCTCCAGGGTCGTAAGATCCAGTGCGTCCCATTCCATTCCTTTATTCTTTAAAAGCCTTCCGAAACGCTCTAAAATACCGTGATACAGATTGCCCACATCCAGGCTGCTGACCGTACTGTCCTCACGCTCTTTAAGCGAGAGTCCGTAACTTAAAAAATGCGAAAAGGCACACGCGGCAAAGCGTTCCAGACTGCTGATACTTACCGGAAGCCTGTCTCCGTACAGGTTTTTAACGGCCTGACGGCTTAAGGGTTCCGCAATATACTGACAGAACGCCGCATCCCGTAAGATCTCCGTCTGTGCTCTGTCCTTATTTTCGGCATACAGGGTATAAAATAAAGCTTTCTTATCTTCTGTAAGCGTCCGGCCGGCGTATTCCCTAAGCAGTTGTGCCAGACACAAACGTTCGTCCTCTTTCGTATAGATCGTATCCGCTCCCTGTTCGGTGCTCAGTGTCTGTATCGGCAGATCGGTATACAGGCTTCGGACTGTTTCGATCAGATAGGACGGCCGTATCGCCTTTCCCTCCTGATCGGTCTCAGCAAAGGAGAGGATCAGTTTTTGTGTCGGTCTGCACATCACGTAGTACAGATACAGCCTCTGAATAAACATCTTCTGTCTGGGAGTCGGTGAAAGTGTATAGCCCGAATCCTTCAAAAACTCACGATCCATATCGGAGATCATGCCTCCGTTCCCGTTCCCCTTAGGGATGACGCCGTCGTTACAGCCCACAAAGAAAAGAGCGCGGATCTTTTTAAGTCTGGTCCTCTCCATATCGCCGATCACAACTCTGTCTACATCCAACGGAATGATCCCGACCTTGATCTCTCCGATCCCGGCAAAGAAGATTTCCGCAAACTCGCCGATCTCCATTTCCTCGCCTTCAAGAAGCTCTACCATCTGCTCTAAGAGCTCCATGATCTTTTTATAGATCTGCGAATATTCCAGTTCCTTTGCGCGGTCTCCTGCCTCTTTGAAGTAAGCGGCAATATCCCGCATCTTCCCGTTCAGATCCTGGTCTGCGCAAAACCGATAGATGGCCTTGCCCAGTTCCTCCGGTTTGGTACAGTCTCTGCCCGCTATCAACGGATCGAGGATCTCCATGATCCGTTTTCTTGTATCGTTTAAAGAGCGTAAAAGTGCCATCGAAGGCCGTATTTCCTCCGATTCTTTCGAGGATCGATCCAACTGTTTCATCCTGTCCGTTCTTCTGGCAAAGTCTCGCTTCCAGAACTTCTCCCCCTGCAGTCCGGTCGCATACAGGTAATTGTCGAGCCGGTCGATCTGCATCTGATCGATCCCCGTCATTTGGGTACGCAAAAACTGCATCACATTCTCATAGGTAAATCCGTGCGTCACCACTAACAGGGCGGAACGGATATATTCCACAAAGGGGTTTTGTTCCAGGCGATGGCTTTGATCCAGAAAGCAGGGTATCCCGTAGCGGTCAAAACACTCTCTCGCGTACGGCGCGTAGCGTTCTATATCGCCTGTCACAACCGCGATCTCGTGATATCCATAGCCCTCCGTCATGGTAAGATCACGTATCTTACGGCACACTATTGCCATCTCTTCTCTCGGATCCTTAGCAGCAAATATTTCCAGATGTTCGGATACATCTGCATCCAGGGGTTCTTCCTTATCCTCCCTGAAGAGATTCTGCTCCAGATGCCCCAATACCGGGCAGGCAGCATATCTTTCCACCGGATCTTCCGATAAGAATACATCCGCCCCCCGTTCACATCCGTTTTCTACGGCCAGCTGATCAAGGCTTCTTACCGTCGTGGCACTTAAGTAAAAAAGGGACTGTTCACAGATATCGGAAAAGCCCTTTTGGTACTCTTTGGGCGGCAGGATAACGGTAACGATCACCTCAGCCTGAAGCCTCATCAAAGAAGCGATCACGTGGAGCTGTACCGGCGTAAAGCCGGTAAAACCGTCCAAAGCCACCACACATCCCTTAAGACGCGTCGACTTCATAAGATTTTGCGCCAGGACATCCAGCTTCTCTTCCTTGGTGATATAATGATCGCCCAGATATTCACCGAAAGATTTGTACAGACGGTTGATATCTTTTAATTTCCCCGACAGGACCGGTTTCGCGTCCGCATACAGAGCCAGACGGTCCACATCCTCCGCCGACAGACCATATTGCATAAACTCGGAGATCACCGATTTCACTTCGTGGATGTAACCCTGTTTTTTCAAAAAAGGACCTATCGAAGGCAATTCCGCCATCAGAGAGGATGCCACTTTTCGAAGGATCAGATTCTTTCCCGTATCGTCCAAAATCTTTCTCTTAAGGCCTCCCACTTCGTTTTCCACACGTTCCGCAAGCCGGGTAAAACTTTGAACATCGATGTTCATGATCCCGTTCCTCGGATGGATCTCAACGATCTCCTTTTGCGTCTGCATGGTAAACTGATCCGGAACAATGATCAAAAACTCTCGTTCAGGTTCTTTTAATGACCGATTGATAATATCCTTATACAGGCGGGTGCTCTTTCCGCTGCCCGCACCACCGATATAATATCTTAATGACATCTTCTTCCTCCGGGTTTTTACTCCTGAATCTCCTGAATCTCCTGGCTATCCTATTGTACGACATTCTATCGTCCCATTTCCATCCCTTATAAACAGCAGATACGAAAAAAATAAAGGTGTCCAACCGTACTCCGGTCAGACACCTTAACTCTCATGTCACTTAAAAACTGTCTACGACAATACCTGCACGATCACTTCTTCCGTGGAAGGATACTTATAATATCCGGCCATCTCCTTAAGAACCTGACGGACTCTCTGGGAATTGACCTCTCTCATACCAAGACGATTAGCCTTACAGAAATCCTGCACCTTAAATGAACAGGTTCTCTCCACAAACTGACAACGACGCTTGATCAGGCTCTTATCCACATCCGTACTGTCGATGATCACCTCCATCGGAAGATCGTCAAAGTAGAATGCCAGCGCTGTCTGACGGATCACCTCCGGCATATTGCAGACAGCCTCGATCATTATCCTGTTGAAATCCTCATCCTCGATCTCATTTCCGGGAAGATACGCATCCGGCCCCGTGGGAACGGGATAGAGTTCCTTTTTATCAGCCGCGATCATCGCCGCACGATTTACCTTTAACCAGCTAGTCGTCCTTTGCGTGATCACCGTATTGATCCATTCAGCCGCATTCTCGGGATTTTCGATCAACAGCGCATTCCTGTAGATGTAGGAAAACAGATCCTTCATCACGCGATCCGTCTCCACAGGATCGCATACCACCAGGACAACCTGAAAATACATATCATCGGCTATAACACGGAAAAGCTTCCGGAAATCGTCCTTATTACCTTTCGCCGCACCCCTCATGACCCTGATCAGTTCAAATGTCGTATCCATACTGCAATACCCCTCCTATATACACATACCAATCGCAGTGAATGAAAAATTTGAGTGAATTATATCAATTTTGTTAACATTTTACAATAGAATTTCTTTAAAGCATTTCCTTAAGCAGCGCATTGACTGTTCCGGGATCCGCCTTTCCCCTGGAAGCCTTCATTACCTGTCCCACCAAAAAGCCGATGGCTTTTTCCTTACCGGCCTTGTAATCCGCTACAGACTGCGGGTTTTCGCTGATCGCCTTTTCACAGATCGCGCGGATGGCGCCTTCATCGCTCTCCTGCTTTAAGCCGTGGTCTTCCACATACTGCTTCGGATCCACATCCTCCTCAAACATTACTTCAAAGATCTGCTTGGCTACCGGCTGGTTGATCACCTTGGTATCCACCAGTTCGATCAACGCCGCGAGATGCTCCGGCGAAAAACGGATATCTTCCGGATCCATCACCTTTTCCTTTAAGAGGCGCATGGTCTCCACCATAAGCCAGTTGGATACCTTTTTAGGCTGATCGCAGATCGCCGTGGCTGCTTCGAAGATATCGGCCATATGCTTACTTCCGGTAATGATCTCGATGTCATAATCCGGGATCCCGTATTCTTTGCGATAACGCTCCATCTTCTCCGGGCGAAACTCCGGCTGTTTTGAGCGGATACGCTCGATCCACTCATCAGAGATATCTACAGGAATCAGATCCGGATCGGGGAAATAACGATAGTCCTGCGCATCCTCTTTGCTTCGCATCGCATAGGACTCCGCTTTTGTATCATCCCATCTTCTGGTCTCCTGAACGACAGCCTTGCCTTCCTCGATCAGATCGATCTGCCTCTCCGTCTCCCCCTGGATCGCATGGGTAATGGAAGTAAAGGAATTCAGGTTTTTCATCTCCGTACGGGTACCGTACTCCGCAGAACCTTTTTCACGGATCGAAAGGTTTACATCCGCTCTCATGGATCCTTCCTGTAACTTACAATCGGAAATCCCGAGATACTGCGCGAACATCTTCAGTTTTTCCAGGTAGGCGATCACCTCTTTGGCGCTTCGCATATCCGGTTCGGATACGATCTCGATCAGGGGAACTCCGGAACGGTTGTAATCTACCAATGAAGCATCCGCCCATTCGTCGTGGATCAACTTTCCCGCGTCTTCCTCCATATGGATCTCATGGATCCCGACCTTCTTAACGCCATCTAACGTCTCTATCTCCACATAACCGTTTCTGCATATCGGAAGATAAAGCTGGGAAATCTGATAATTCTGCGGATTATCCGGATAGAAATAATTCTTTCTGTCAAACTTTCCGTGACGGGTGATATCACAATGGGTTGCAAGTCCCATTGCCATCGCGTATTCCACCACGGATCTGTTCAATACCGGCAAAGATCCGGGCATACCGGTACATACCGGACAGGTATGCGTATTCGGGTCTCCTCCAAATGCCGTAGAACATCCGCAAAAAATCTTTGTCTTTGTAGACAACTCAATATGTACTTCCAGTCCGATGACGGTTTCGTACTCTTTTGCCATAATCCGCTCCTTCTGCTTTACTCTTTTCCTGCCGTAAGGCACTCGTATGTATATCCTGCCCGGATCAGCACATCTTCACGGAAACGATCCGCGATCAGCTGCAATCCGATGGGCAGTCCCTTTGCATCCGTTCCGCAGGGCAGGCATAAGCCCGGAAGTCCCGCCAGGTTAACGGAGATCGTATAAATATCTCCCAGATACATCTTCATCGGATCCGAAAGGCTCTCGCCCAACTTCGGTGCCGTTGTCGGCGCCACCGGTCCGAGGATCAGGATACCACTCTCAGCGTGTAAGTGCCTGCCTCCGGAGCATAGAGCGACAGATTAACCAC
>CALDIE010000099.1 GCA_937901625.1 uncultured Lachnospiraceae bacterium | reverse complement strand
ACGACCTGTCTTTTGAAGAGTTTGAGACGGATTATAAATATTTAAAGGCCGTCATCGAGGGAGGATTGGAGAGCAAGCCGGATAATGTATTGATCTATGCCACATCCAACCGTCGCCATTTGGTCAGAGAATATCATTCCGACCGAGCGGACGATGAAAAGAACAAATCGGAAACCGTACAGGAAAAGCTCTCACTCTACGCGAGATTTGGCGTCAGTGTTTACTATCCGGCTCCGGAAGAGAGAGAGTTTTTTGAGATTGTTAAAGAGCTCGCTCATAGAAGAAGTCTTGCCATTTCAGATGAGGAACTCGTGGCCGGGGCAAGAAAATGGGCGCTTTCCCACAGCGGATGGTCCGGAAGAACCGCAACCCAGTTTGTCGACCATTTATGCGGAAAGTAGATGAGTACATAAATCACCAAGTTCGAAAAACGACATTCCGTTAGGGAGATACGAAAAGACATAAAGGCACAAAAGCACAAAAGAACAAAAGCATAAAGACATATATAAACGTAATACAGAAAGGAATGGGGGTTATGGCTGAGAAGATTTTTGCCGCGATCGATGTCGGCAGTTTCGAATTGGGGCTGAAGATTTATGAGATCAGTCCACGCTACGGTATCCGGGCGCTCGAACACGTCCGCTACCGGCTGGCGCTTGGAACAGACAGCTATGTAAATCGTAAGATCAGTTATGAAAAAATGGAAGAACTCTTCAGGGTTCTCAGAGAGTTCCAGACTATCATGCAGTCCTATAAGGTAAGCGAGTACCGTGCCTACGGTACCAGCGCTATCCGTGAGACGGAGAATACGGCGATCATTCTGGAACAGATCAAAAACCGCACAGGCATCCGCCTGGAGGTACTGAGCAACTCGGAACAGCGTTTTCTGGATTACAAGGCGATCGCTTCCTCAAATCTGGCAGAGGGGCGGATGTTTTCCAAGATCATCGAAAAAGAAACAGCGATCGTGGATATCGGCGGTGGAAATACGCAGATTTCTTTGTTTGACAAGGATCGTCTGATCTTAACACAGAATATCAAGTTAGGCGTGTTGAGGCTATATGAGAGTATGGAAAAGATGCAGCCGAGAGCCGCTCAGTTAGAAGAGCTCCTGGATGAGATCATTCTGGAGCAGATCCATGTATTCAGAAAAATGTATTTAAAGGACAGCGAGATCAAGAGGCTGATCCTCATGGATGAATATCTTTCGCCGCTGTTCGTACGCGGTGTGATCCCGGGAATGAGTGAGACGAGACTGGTATCGGCAGACGACTTTGTGGCCTTTGATGAGAGCCTGAAAGGGAGAGGTGCCGAAGAGTTATCCGATGCTTTGGAAGTATCGGAGGAGACGGTTACATTGGTCCGTCTGGCTTCCGCACTCGTAAGACGTATAACGGAAATGTTTTCTGTTGAGTCGATCTGGGCACCCGGAGTTTCCATCTGCGACGGTATGGCGTATGAGTACGCGGAACAGTTAAAGTTACGCGGTATCAGTCATGACTTTGAGCAGGATATCTTAGCCTCCGCGTCCAACATCAGCAAGCGTTATCTGGGCAGCAGAAAGCGGAGGGAGACGCTCGAAAAGATCACCTTAACGATCTTTGACGCGATGACAACGGTTCACGGCATGGGAAGCAGGGAACGTCTGTTGCTCCAACTGGCGGCCATCCTTCATGATTGCGGCAAATATATCAATATGTACAATGTCGGAGAGTGTTCCTTTAATATCGTGATGAATACGGAGATCATCGGTCTGTCCCACCGGGAGAGAGAGATGGTTGCGTTTATCGTTAAGTTCAATCATGATGAATTCGAATATTTTGAAGACCTTCCGATCGATTACGGCATCGATATGTCGGCGTATCTTACCATAGCAAAATTAACGGCTATCTTAAGGATCGCCAATGCGCTGGATAAGAGCCACAAAGAAAAATTCAGAAGTATCCGTGCGGAGTTGGATGATGACCGTTTGCAGCTCTATGTCAATGCGGGAACGGACATCCTCTTTGAGAAGGATCGTTTTGAACGGCAGATAGGCTTCTTTGAAGAAGTGTACGGTATACGGCCGGCCATTGTACAGAAGTGAGGTGTAGCATGGACTTTACAAAATCTGAGTACTATATCAACAGGGAACTTAGCTGGGTGCGATTCAACGATCGCGTACTCTCCGAGGCAGAAAACGCGGAGATACTTTTATTTGAACGGTTAAAGTTTTTAAGTATCAGCGCGTCCAATCTGGATGAATTCTTTATGGTTCGCGTTGCGTCCTTAAAGGATATGGTGCATGCGGGGTATACCAAGAAGGACATAGCGGGCTTACGTCCCAAGGAGCAGTTAGATATGTTGGTAGAGGTGTTGCATCCCTTTGTAGAGAAGCAATATCGTATCTACGAGGAACTACGCAGATCCTGTGCCGGGGTTGGTCTGGAGATCATAGAGCACCATGAGGATCTTGATGAAGAAGATGGTGTCTACGTAGACCGGTATTTTCAGGACAGCGTCTATCCGGTGCTTACGCCGATGGCGGTGGATGCATCCAGACCTTTTCCGCTCATTCATAACAAGTCATTAAATATCTGCGCTCTTCTTTCAAGGCGCGGCGGTGAACACATCGGAAAGCAGTCTTCGAAAGGAAAGAAAGAGGATAAAGAAGAACGGACAGAAGAGGAAAGGGATCTGGAATTCGCAACGGTTCAGGTGCCGGGCGTACTTCCGAGATTTGTCCTGTTGCCGCAGCGGGCTTCCGATGAAAGCAAGAAGATCCGTATCATCCGCCTGGAGGAAGTGATCGAGCGCAATATCAGAAAACTGTTCTTAAACTTTAAAGTTGTGGACGCGGCTCCTTTCAGAGTCATGAGAAACGCCGATCTGACGATAGAAGAGGAAGAAGCGGAGGATCTTTTACAGGAGATCGAAAAGCAGATCCGAAAGAGACAGTGGGGCGAAGCCATCCGTCTGGAGGTGGAAGAGGGAATCGATAAGCGCCTGTTAAAGATCTTAAAAAAAGAGCTTCGGATCTCGCAGGAGGATATCTATAAGATTTCCGGTCCGTTAGATCTTACTTTCTTAATGAAGGTCTACGGTCTGGATGGATTTGGCAAGTATAAGATCAAGAGTAAGGAACCGCAGGCGGTACCGGAGATCCAGAGAGACATCGATATCTTTACATCGATCCGTCAGGGGGATATCCTGTTACATCACCCGTATCAGACCTTTGAGCCGGTCGTTCGTTTCGTGGAGGAAGCAGCCAAGGATCCCAATGTCCTTGCCATTAAGCAGACTCTTTACAGAGTGAGCGGTAACTCCCCCATCGTGCGGGCTTTGGCGGAAGCAGCGCAAAACGGTAAACAGGTATCCGTACTGGTGGAATTGAAAGCACGTTTTGATGAGGAGAACAACATTGGTTGGGCCAGGATGCTGGAAAAAGCGGGATGCCACGTAATCTACGGTCTGGTGGGCTTAAAGACACACTGTAAGATCTGTCTGGTGGTAAGACGGGAAGAGGATGGTATACGGCGCTATGTTCATCTCGGCACGGGTAATTACAACGATGCCACCGCGAAACTGTATACCGACATGGGACTTTTGACTTGTGGAGAGAGAGTCGGAGAGGATGCGACGGCTGTCTTTAATATGCTTAGCGGATATTCCGAGCCGGTCGGATGGAACCGTCTGTCTTTGGCGCCTTTGTGGCTTAAGAAGAGACTGATCAAACTGATCCATCGGGAGAGGGATAATGCTCTTAAGGGAAGAACATCCGGCATAAAGGCCAAGATGAATTCCATCTGCGATCGGGATGTGATCGCGGCTCTCTACGAGGCGGCGGCCTCCGGAGTAAAGGTCGATCTGATGGTGCGCGGAATCTGCTGTCTGCGCGTCGGGATTCCCGGTGTCAGTGACAATATTCACGTATATTCCATTGTCGGTGATTATCTGGAACACAGCAGGATCTTTATCTTTGACAATGACCATGATCCGGAAGTATTTATGAGTTCCGCTGACTGGATGCCCAGAAACCTTGAGCGGAGAGTGGAGATCATGTTCCCGATCGAAGACCAGGCATTAAAGAAAGAGGCTATCCATATCATTGACTTACAGCTTAAGGATAATGTCAAGAAGCGTGTGATGCAGCCGGACGGAACCTATCTGATCCCGCCGATCCCGGAGGGAGAAGAGCGTATCTGTTGTCAGGAGATCTTTGGCGTAGAGGCGGCCAAAAAGGCAAGCAACGCACAAAGAAAAAAGACAAAAGACGCCAGAGTCTTCATACCGATGGAAAATCCGGGATGATAGAGTTAAGGAAATAAGAATAAATAAAGAAAAGGAATGGGCAAAATGAAAGAAGGTCAAAATGAGGAACCTCGTATCATCCTGGCTTCCGGCTCGCCCAGAAGAAAAGAAATCTTACATGCACACGGGATCGACTATGAGGTGATCGTTTCGGATGTGGATGAATCCCTGGACCGTCTGGAAGAGCAGTTGGGGAGAAAGTGTATGCCGTGGGAAATCGTCACCGAACTGTCAAGGCGAAAGGCGATGGCGGTTTTTGAAACATTTGATAACATCAATAAGTCTTTGATGATCATTGCGGCGGATACGCTGGTTGCCTGTGATGAGGTGGTTCTGGGGAAACCTAAAGACAAAAAAGACGCAGAGCACATGATCTCGATGATCCAAGGCAGGGCACATCAGGTCTATACAGGAGTAACACTTCTGTTTGCGCACCCTCATAACGGCGGGATTGAGATGAATAACTTTTACGAGAAGACGGATGTGCATGTGAAGGAGATGACAAAAGAAGAGATCGCGGAATACGTATCAACAGGTGAGTCGGATGATAAAGCCGGAGCGTATGCGATCCAGGGGATATTCGGAAGATATATCACGGGATTTGAGGGGGATTATGAAAATGTTGTAGGGTTACCCGGAAAACGTGTTACTATGGAAATGAAGCAAATGATCAAAAGAGGAGGTATGGTGGAATGAATCAGTACGATGACGCGGTGTTGGAGTGTTTCTTAAAGAAGCAGCTAAAGCTTTTCCCCGAACCAGTAGCGGAATCTATGGAGGAGGCAGAGGCTTTCTTAAACGACTGTCTGGCGGTGGTATTGGACAGCATAGAGGAAGTGATGGATTATCTCGATGATGCCGGCATGGATATCACGGACATGAGCCTGGAGGAGATCGAGGAAGCGGAAGAAGTATTCGCGGTAGGCGACGGACGGTATCTGGTAGTTGATGCATAAAAAAGAAATCCGGTCTGCAACAGCAGATCGGATCTCTTATTTTTTTGCATATTAATCTCCGTAAGAGGAGATTGTTCAGAAGATCCTAGAACATGTAGCGAAGATAGCTGGTGCTGAATCCATAGTTCTCTGCCAGAGAGAGAGGATCGATGATCCAGTTTCCGTCAACCTTGATTACATTGATCGTAAGCTTCTCGGAGTCGTGTCCGTCCTCGCCTTCGATGGAGACCTTGATGGAAACCTCATATCCTGCGGTAATTTCCATCTTTTCAAGGTTCTCAACAAAAGTGGTGACGATCTTCTGCAACTTCTTTAACTCGGAAGAGGAGAGTTCTACATCATACTCATCCTCGAGATTTTCCGCGAGATCCTCATAGGTGTACTTGTCTTCCCAATCGAAATCACTCTTGTCAAGCATTTCGTAGAGATCATCATAGTCATTGTTTAAGTCTTTGATATCACGGTCGGACATTTCTTTGGAATCACGGAATTCTACGCTTACCTTAAAGTCGGAACCATACTCATCTTCCAGGTCATCATACAGATTTTCAAACATTTCGGCAAGACCGTCTTCCATATCAGACTTCAAATCTGTTCCTGCGAGAAGCTTGTATGCATCGTTGTAAGCGGTAACGGCAAACTTCGGAGCAACGTTCTCGAGGAAATCAGGTACTTTTGTGCTGTGATGGTTAACTGTATTCACCAGATTCTTGATCGGTCTTTTGTATCCGCCGGCAGAACTGATGACGGCTACGAGAATGATAAGAAGAAGAACAACAGCTGCGCAGATCGCGATGATACCGATCTTGGCATTCTTTGAGCCCTTCTTGGCTTCCGCAAGCGCGGGATTCTCGGCAGGAACGGCACCATTGCCAACAGGAGCGTAAGCCTGTGCGTTACCGGCGCCTGCAGCTGCGTTGTAAGAACCGGTGGGGATCGCATCGGATACAACGCTTGCAGCATCGTTTGCAGCATTATTTACGGCTGCAGGGATCTCGGCTGCCTTTTCCGTGACATTTTCCTTAACTTCGTTTACAACCTCGGCTGCCTTTTCTTCCGCTGCCTCTTTTACTTGGGCGGCAGCCTCTTTAGCCTCGCTTGCTTCTTCTGCTATCTTTTCGGCTGCTTCGTTTACGGTCTCCTTAACATCTTCGGCTGCGGCTTCAGCAACGGGGGCAACATCTTTAACGTTCGTACCGCAGTTGTTGCAGAATCCAACATTGTCGTTCAACTGTGTGGAACACTTGGGACAGATTTTCATAATGACTTCCTTTCTTTACACAATTTCTATATCGTTTTACATAACAGGGAATTATTACCCCTCACCTACGAAAGTATATAGTTTCCACTGTTTTTTGTCAATGAAAAAGGCTTATTTCAGCCGTTTAAAAGGATTTTGAGTAGCGCAGGATGATGGGAGCGAGACCATCGTGGTCATTATCCTCATCCGTAACGATATCCGCCGCCTCCATAGCGAGGGGATTGCCGTTTTTCATCGCAACGCCGACACCCGCTGCCGTGATCATGGAAATATCATTTTGCTCGTCTCCGGCGGCAAGGGTATTTTCTGTAGGGATGCCAAGGATGTCCGCCAAAGCAACGACCGCAGCGCCCTTTCCGGCCTCGATCGGAAAGATTTCAAGATACCACGGATTGGAACGAACGCAACGTATACGGCCTTCGCCGGCGGCTTCTATGGCGCTTGCCGCATCGGAGAGTTTTTCGCCGTTTAAATCGATGCAGAGCATTTTGCAGGAAGGAGCGGGAGAGATGCCGGGGTAATCCGTTAATAAGTGATACGGGAGATGAACATTTCGCGTATAAAAGGTTAGTTCCCCCCGGACGGCTTCTGTAGACTGCCCGGTCTTAAAATAAGCGGAAGAGGCATCCGGCGACAGAATATGGGTGTCATCGTAATAGTGTGAATACAGATCCATTCCCGACAGGATGTCTGCAATGGAAAGCATATCCGCCGTGCTTAATGCCGTTTTACTCAGAAGTTTCTTATTTGATACATCATAGATCAAAGCCCCGTTAAAGGCGATAGCGTAAACAGACCACCGGTCTAAGCCGGTGGCGTGTATCACTTCCAGAATACTGTTTAAAGGACGGCCGGATGAGATGGCAATCTTATTTCCGTCTGCAACCCATGTCTCCAACGCCTCCATGGTGCGCGCGGTGATAACCTTTTCCGAATTTAAAAGGGTTCCGTCCAGATCAAAATAGAATATTTTCATTAATCTTCGTCATCCTCGGTCTGTGCCTGGTATACGGTACGTTTTCTTGCCATTTCGTCGCTTGCGAGATACTCATCGTACGTCGTGATCTTATCAACGATGGTTCCGTCGGGTAAGAATTCGATGATACGGTTTGCGCTGGTCTGCACAAACTGATGGTCGTGACAGGAGAAGAGCACCACACCCGGGAAACGGATAACGCCGTTGTTTAAGGAGGTAATGGACTCCATATCCAGGTGGTTGGTGGGCTCGTCAAAGATCAGGCAGTTGGCACCGCTGATCATCATTTTGGAAAGAAGGCAGCGAACCTTCTCACCACCGGAGAGGATGCGGACCTTCTTGACACCGTCTTCTCCGGGAAAAAGCATACGTCCGAGGAATCCGCGGACATAGGTGACATCCTTAACCGGGGAATATCCCATCAGCCACTCGGTGATGGTCAGATCGTTGTCAAACTCTTTGGTATTATCCTTGGGAAAGTACGCCTGTGAGGTGGTAACACCCCATTTGAAACTTCCGCTGTCGGGTTCGATCTCTCCCATCAATACACGGAAGAGCGCGGTCTTGGCCTGCTCGTTTCCACCGACAAAAGCCACTTTGTCATCGTGTCCCAGGGTAAAGGATACATGATTGATCACGGGTACGCCGTCGACATTGACGCAAAGGTCTTCTACCGAGAGAACTTCGTTACCGATCTCACGCTCCGGACGGAAGTCCACATAGGGGTATTTCCGGCTCGAAGGTTTGATGGTATCGAGTTCGATCTTTTCCAGGGCACGCTTTCTGGAAGTAGCCTGCTTGGACTTGGAAGCGTTAGCGGAGAAGCGGGAGATGAACTCCTGCAATTCCTTGATCTTTTCTTCCTTCTTCTTATTGGCTTCCTTCATCTGCTTGATGAGAAGCTGGCTGGACTCA
>CALDIE010000098.1 GCA_937901625.1 uncultured Lachnospiraceae bacterium | reverse complement strand
TTTTTTCAGTAAAAAATTCCAACCCTGCCGCTCCGATGATCTCACCGGTCGCATCCTCTACCTGTTTTACAAGAGCCGCTCTCTTTTTCTCCTCACGCGCTCTCTTCGATGCCTCCCAGCTCTGCATCACCTCATCAATGTCAATCTGACCGGTGATCTGCTTCTCCGGACGCGGCTGCTCCGGGAAGATCAAAGACATCTGTCCGTCTTCCGACGTGGAAAGGATATCATCAAACACCGTCCTGGTGCGCGGAAGGCGTACCACGCCTTTTCCCGCCGACTCGCCGGCTTTCACGATCGTGCTTGTTCCCGCCGGCAGGATGTCGGGATCCGTTAAGGATTCTTCAACCAATGCATCTTCCGCTTCCGAAACAGTTTCCTCTTCCGGCGCGCGGGTCTCATCCTTCATCATGGAGACAACTTCTTCCCCGCGAACGATCTCGTCATAGGTATCCTCATCTTCTTCCGTCTCCTGAATATCCCTTGCCGCCGCGCTAAGCTCCTCGCCGTCAAATTCCTGCTCGCTTACCTGCTCCGCGGCACGGCGCAGATCGCCGGTCCGGCTGAATGCCTCCATGGCATTCTCCATCGCGGCCTCAAAGATTGCCTCCTCGTTCTGTCCGCGGGCACTCGCCATCTCTTCTACGCCCGCGGCCACGGCGTCAATACTTTCCTCGATCCCGGCCGGGTCAAGATCTGCCGTGATCTCCGCCACGATATCTCCAACCGACTGCGTGCTGTCGTAAGCGCGTAGTCCTTCCCTGAGGGATCCCGTATACTGTCTGGTAGGAAGGCTGCTGCTAAGGATCGCGCCGTCATGGATAAGCGAAGTATCGGAAATGACCCCTCCATCCAGGCGCTCCTCACCGCTTGCAGGATCGTCCTCCAACTCTTCCTCCGGAATATCTTCATAGGAAACAAAGTTCCCGTCCTCGTCATAATATCCGTCCGCTACAGCATCCGCAGGGATCATCCTGTCAAACTCATCCAGGAAATACGCCCCCTCATCATCCATGAGGTATCCCTCTTCATCCGCGTACAATTCTCCCTCGTACTCTTCTAAGTTATAGCGGCTGGCAGTGATGTAGACTACCCCGTCCTCTTCTGCTTCGCCCGCCCGGGATTCCTCGCCGGCATAGATTTCTTCTGCCGGAAGCCCTGCGGTGTCATCCGCGTATATATCTTCTGCCGGAAGTCCTGCGGTGCCATCCGCGTATATATCTTCTGCCGGAAGCCCTGCGGTGCCATCCGCGTATATTCCTTCTGCCGGAAGCCCTGCGGTGTCATCCGCGTATATCCCATCTGCCGGAAGCCCTGCAGTGCCATCCGCGTATATTTCCTCTCCCGCAGATCCGTCTACATATCCCTCATCTGCATATGTTTCTTCAGATGCCATCTCTCCTTCAGACTCTGTCGGCTCCGAAACATAGGCTGCACCCGCCAAAAAATCATCTGTTTCTTCCTCTGCCACATACGATCCGTCGCCAAAGAATTCCTCGGCAAGAACGTAATTTCCATCCTCATCGAGAATGTAATTTCCGTCTTCATCTACCAGATATCCGCCCTCTTCATATACATACTGTTCGTCCGCATACTGATCGGTACCGTCCTCCGGACACTCGTCATAACGGTCAAACCCGCTTTCCTGCGGCTGCGCAAGGCTGATGGAATGCCCGCTTTTTTCATCTTCATTATCACCAAGCAGCTCCCTCATGCTCTCCGCCAACGCCAGCTGAAGGTTTTGCGTATTAAACTTGCTCATGTCGATCGTCTTGACATGGAAATCCTCTAACGCTTCTCCCAGCTCCGGGTCGATATCCTTTTGTTCAACCTCTATCTCTTCGCCGTCGTAGCGTTCCAGGTCTTCCTCGGTCTGGTTACGCCGATCGTATATTTCCTGCTGAGCCGGTGTCAGGCGCTCATGTAACATCTTTAACTCCATGGCTTTATATACAAAAACGCCCTGGCCGAACCAATCGATCAGCCGGTTACATTCTTCCACGCATTCAGTGGCGAGTCCCATTCTGTGGTAGAGGTAGGCCAACTGATACGCCCACTCCTCGTGGTACTCCTTGCGGTTCATTTCTTTCAGTAATTCGATACGGGATTCCAGATTTGCATTTTGCTGCTCCAAAAGACGATACTGGAGCTCATAAAGACGAAAATCATGCGGTGCCAGTTTACGATAAAGCTCCCGGTATTCCAATGCTTTATCGACACGTCCGATCTCGATATAGAGTTCGCAAAGACCATACGTAATGGAGCGCCCCTTGGGATTCCAATAGTGCGCCATACGCATGATCTCGATAGCTTCATCATATTTGCGATTTATCTTATACAGGTCACTGATCTGCTGTAACTTACGGAAATTATTGACTTTACGCCAGTCAATGGTATCCGCGATACGCATTGCTTCCTGAAAATTCTCTTCTGCGATAAGGTTGTTGATTGCCTCAGAACGAATCTTATATTCTTTATTATCCACTTTGGTTTACCTCACAAAAACGCATATGAACGCATAGTAACCCCATAATGCACTTAGTTTACCATAATGGATATTATATGTCAAAGACAGAGACGGTCCGAAAGGGCGGCAAATTCGTCTAAAGTAAAGGTCTCACCCCGCACGGTTTCGCTCTTTCCCATATCTCTCAAAGCCCCGGTAACCTTTTCTCTGGTAAGATGTAAGGAGGCATCATTTGAAAGACCGTTTGCCAGTGTTTTCCGACGCTGGTTAAAGGAGGCGCGGATGATACGAAACATATATTCCGGATCGCGCACTCTTACCGGCGGCTCTTCATAAAGACTTAGGCGGATCACAGCGCTTGCAACCGCAGGTCTGGGCATAAAGCATTCCGGAGGAACGATCGCCACGATCTCCGGTCTGGCGTAATACTTAACGGCCAGAGAAAGCGCCCCGTAATCCTTGGTTCCGGGACCAACCTGCATACGGTCGGCAACCTCCCGCTGCACCATAACGGTAATGCTCTTTACCGGAAGGCGGCGTTCCAAAAGTGCCATAATGATCGGCGTTGTAATATAATACGGAAGATTGGCAACCACCTTGATGGGGCGAGTGTCGTTTTCCTCTTCCACCAGGGCATTCAGGTCGATCTTTAAGATATCGTTGTTGATGATACGCACATTGTCATATTCCGAAAGTGTATCCTTAAGGATCGGGATCAGTTTATCGTCGATCTCCACGGCTATAACTTTTCCCGCTGCTTCTGCCAGGTACTGCGTCATGGTTCCGATGCCCGGTCCGATTTCCAGAACCGTATCATCCCCGTTTAAGTCTGCGGCGGAAACGATCTTCTCAAGCATGCTTTTGTCGACCAGAAAATTCTGACCGTACTTTTTGCGGAATGCAAAATCATATTTTTTGATGATCTCAGCCGTCTTTGCGGGCGTTCCAAGATTTGCCATGTTATCTCCTTTTCTTAAATCCAGCTCTCTTACGGCTCCAAACGATATAAGCGATCGGCGTTTTGACGCAACTTCTCTTCTGTTATTTCCGGTGCGATGCCCTTCATCTTCGCGATCGCTTCCACTACATAGGGAAGTGTCGCGGATGTATTGCGACTCCTTCCAAGGATCGCAGGCGTCATATAGGGGCTGTCCGTTTCCGTCACCAGATACTCCAGGGGGATATCCTTAACCACCTCTGCCACCTTATTTACGTTTTCCCGAAGAAGCGCTCCACCGATTCCCAAAAAATACCCGCGTTTTATATACTCTCTCGCTGTTTCTTTTGTATAGGAAAAGCAATGAACCACTCCGTTAACCGTCGGATGGCTTTTGACAATATCAAGCGTATCTTTGCAGGCGTCTCTGGAATGAATGACAACAGGGAGATTTAACTCCTCGCACAGTCCCAGCTGCACATCAAACCACTCCTTTTGAATGACGGCATCCGCTTGGTTTCCCGACCGTAAACGCTTCCGTTCGTGATAATCGAGACCGGTCTCGCCGATGGCAACAATGGGGATAAAGGGATTTTTCCTGCTGCAAATCCCCCTGATGCGCTCCGGCACAGAATGAGGAACCGCGCTCCCGTCCACATCCGTATATACGTATTCCGGGTGAACTCCGATCGCGGCGTACATCCGTGGATAAACCGGCTCGGGCTGCATATTCGCATTCGCCCGGTTTATCTCCTCCACCATAGCCAGCATGGCATCCGTATCCTTAAGATCAATGCCGATCTCCGTCACGCGATCAACCCCGGCCGAACGAATATCCCCTAATACCTCCATCCGGTCTTCCGAAAAACGATCACTGTTATAATGTACATGCGTATCAAAGATCATTACGGTTTTCCTTGCTCTTTCTGTTTCCCGGTAAAATAAAAGAACCTCCCCCAAAGTCCGTAACTTCAAAGAAGATCCTCTCCGTGCACCGCCAGGGGCTCGAACCCTGGACACCCTGATTAAGAGTCAGGTGCTCTACCAGCTGAGCTAGCGGTGCGTCCATATCATTGTTGCTTTCGCAACGCAATGTTGATAATACCACAGCCTCCTTTAGAATGCAAGCACTTTTTTTGTTTTTTGAAAACTTTTTATGATACTTCCTATAAAAGATCCGCTGTCAATGGTTCACCACGCCGGATGTCACGCGGGGAAGTTTTCCCCAAAAGATCCTTTAAATACTTAGGCGGGATTCCATAACCGGGGCGAATACTGCGGACATTCTCCTCGGTAAAGACTTCTCCGGCCTTGATATCGCATACCGCAAAAAGGCTTCGTCGAAAGACTGTCGAGGACTTCTCCCCGGGCGAAAGACTGTAATCAGGTCCTTTACCGATCACCCTGGCAGCACGTACATCCCGTACCATGGCAGCAAAATCGGGAAGGCTCATGCTAAATGCGCTGTCAGCGCTTTCAACGCCCTCCAGTTTCACATGTTTCTCGATCACACAGGCTCCCATGGAAACAGCCACCACATCCGCAAGACTGCCTGCGCTGTGGTCGGAAAGTCCAACAGGGATACCAAAACGTTGTATCATATCCGGAATATTCCCCACGTGCATATCCTCCGGATCCGCCGGATATTCACTGCAGCACTTTAAGAGGACAATATCTGTATTTCCCATTCGATGGCATGCGTCTACCGCATCGGCAATCTCCTCCGGAGAAGCCATCCCGCAGGACATGATCATGGGCTTTCCCTTCGATGCCGCATATTCGATCAGCGGAATATCAACCACTTCAAAACTGGCGATCTTGTAGGCCTCACACCCGATTCCTTCCAAAAAATCCACGGCATCCCTGTCAAAAGGTGTTGACAGAAAATCCATCCCGCAGTCTTCACACTCCTTTTTGATCTGTGCCTGCCACTCATAAGGCGTGCCGGCATCGGTATACAGATCATACAATTTGTATCCGTCCCACAGTCCGCCTTTGATCTTGAAGTGCTCACTGTCACAGTCGATCGTAAGGCTGTCTGCCGTATAGGTCTGAATTTTCAGGCAATCCGCCCCGGCCGCAGCCGCTCCACGCACGATCTCCAGCGCATGCTCCAGGCTCCCTCCGTGATTCGCGCTCATCTCCGCGATTATATATACTTCACCGTTAGTGATCTTTTCCGACAGATGAAACATATCAAAACCTCTCTTCTTTTTCGGTAGATTCCTTACATCATTTTCTTATGTACTCTCCACGGCAGACTTTAGGCCATCCGCCCTTCCGTAATCCCGTCCGGCACTTTATATCCCTGTCCCGGATTCCTGACCGTGATTCCTGACTCCGGCCTCTTTTACATAGAAACACATCTTCTTCTCCGTACGCTCAAGCGTAAATCCGAGACGTTCGATCAGACAGATCGATGAAAGATTCTCCTTATGTATCTCCGCCACAAAGCGCTGCACCCGCATATGTGAATCCTCCGAAGTTTCCTCCATGCAGTCAAGCGCCTGCATCAGACAGAGTAACGCCTCCGATGCATAACCCTTGCCGCGATATTCCGGTGCAAGAATATAATTTAATTCCGCTTCCTCTCCGTCAAAGACCACACCAAAAACGCCTACGCGCTCTCCACTTTCTTTTAAAAGAGCCATAAAATCGCAGCGATCATGATTTTTCGGATACCTCTCCCTATACCACGACAGATGCTCTTCTATCGTAATCTCATGAGGATCTTTAAAAAACTTTACTTCAACAAATCAGCCAAATACAATTCATCCTTTTTATGTGCCCCCTTTAACTTCTTGTACTCTTTTATTGCAAGCACAAGTTTATCCGGTTTTTGAAAATAATCCCGGTAAAACTGCGTGCTGTTATCGTATCGTTGCCTTCCATATTTGATATTTCTTTTGGTAAACTCTTTGGGTGAAACTGCAGACTTGGTTTTTTCAAACTCTGAAACCATTCCTTGCGCAATAATCAAAAGCATCTCCAATTCCGGCTTTGTACAATACTTTTCAATAGCGATTATTTTATCCTGATAGTCCTCCGGTATTTTTAATCTTTCATTTTGCACATCACCAATGCGCATAATCAATACATCATGTCCCGGATAAATATTCAGCTCCGTACGCACTTGGGCACTTCCATTTATTTGCCTGGCATGATACGGAGTCAAACCAATCAGATCATCCTCTCCAAAAATCAACTTGTCATGCTCAATAAGAATCCTCATGACTTCCAGTTCATTTGGTCCCTCACACATGATAAGGCGTTTCATTTTTTTAGCTTCCTTTTCAGCCGCATTAGTTCGTCATAATTTACCGCAGTCTGAAAAGCATTATTATAATACTGCTTGCTCTTCAGAAGCTCCGGCCTGATCTGATAATCCTCATACATGTTGGAGAGGGAAACATGCACTCCCGATTTGCAGATCCATATGTTGTCCTGTCGTCCCATCTGGTCTAAAACCTCGCAATAATGCGTTGTAAAAATCAGCGATGCATTATGCCTGTTAACCGTTTTGTCCTTATACAGACTGATCATGTTCTCGACCAAGGTTTTGTGGAAATGATTCTCGATCTCATCCACCAAAAGATCAAAACCTTCCTTTAAGGATGCCACCATCAGAGTATAGAGCAAAATGCCTTTTGTCGTACCACTGGATAACATATAAATCAATTGTGTGTCCGATAGCATCTTTTCTTCGCCGGAAAAGATCAGTTTATAATTATGATCATCCAATCTTTGCAAGTCCTCAACATTTTCATCAAATATCTTAAGAACATTCGCCAAAACCATTGAATCGATTCCATAATTCTTCAATGCTTTAAACATTAACTGATAGGTATCGACACCATTTTCAAAGCTATCAAAGTATATTGCTCTTGTCTGTTTTTTCTTCAAAACAAAGAAAATGTTTGAGGTGTCCTCCGGAAGCTCTCCCAAATCTGTTAACTCAACAAAAGATGCTCTATCATATATGTCTTTCAAATTTGTTTTGTAATACTGTTTTCTATAAATATGCTCGTTCCTGAATACCGCCTTATTCCCCAAAGATGTATCTGCCCCAAGCGTAAGTTCATAGAGATAAATAAACTTTTCATGATAGAAAATAATCTCCAGTTTCACCCCATCATAAGAGTAATGCTTCCCCTCTAAACGAAAATCGCCGAGTATGGAATAGCATGCATCCAACAATTCTATTGCCGAGGTTTTACCGGAAGCATTCTTGCCGACAAATGCCATGGTGTTATATACATGAAGGTCCGGTGCTATTTCCTGAAGTTCGTATTCCTTATCTTCCGATGTTTTTCTTGACTTAGCGACAAGATCAATCATAAAACCATCTTCGCAGTTTTTGAAATAATCTGTCTTAACTCTCAGTAGTTTCATCGCTATCATCACCTCCATGGCTATTATAACCCATAAAGCAATTTAAAACAATATTTTTGTTTTAAATTGCTTTATGGGTTGTTTCACGAAGCGATGTATTAAAATACCCTCTGCTTAAAAGGATCTGCTTCTGTTTTTGAGCTACCTCCTGGCAGCCGAAACCGATGTGATCCTAATATTCTCCTCCGTGGGATTGCTTAAAAGGAATTGCACAAAGTATGCGGTATCTTCCACATACACATGATAGACCAATTCCTCGTTGGCACCGGTTGAAGAATGATACGTATCACCGTCCGAGGGATTTTCACCTGACAGATCAGCCGAATCTCCCGCTTGTATCAATTCACTCTCCAAAATATGTTCGTTAAAATCCGAAGTAAAGAGTACGCCCAACGCGTCCAGATTATCTCCCGTGATCCTCACCTCATATGTCCCCGGGTAGAAGGTCATCACCGGACCACTCGATGCCGCATAAGGTCCCATCAACCAGGATTCGCCGTCGCATACTCCACCGGAGAGCCAGTCCGCTTTGCCCAGATCATAGGAATATGTGCTGACGGCTTTTAACATCTCTTCATAGTTTTCAAAGCCATACACCACAAGGCTTTCCAAGTCCACCACAGGCGTCTGTGCCGCAAGATAACGCGCCAAAGGACATGTCTCCAACTCGCTCCTCTTTAACAGAATAAAAACCTTTCCCTCCGGCGTTTTTTCGAAGTGCTCCTTAACCTGCAGCCAACGCATCAGATCATTTACATCGATGAGCGAAGATACATCGGTATCCCAGATGTACATTTCCAGCGCCCCGTCGCTAAATTCCGTTAAAATATTGGACTGCCAGAAAGTCGCGTAGCCTGCGCTGTATCCCATGCGGCTGCACTCCTCCGCCGCCGCGCGAAGATCCGCGTTTTTATCAACGGATGCAAGATTCTTATACACCGCGCCGCTTTGAACGATCAGCAGGGCACTGATCCCCATTGCGAAGATAATTTTTGTTATCTTCCTCCAGCCGTGCCCTTTTAAAGAAAATCCGATAAAGAGGTACAAAAAGACCATCATCGGCAGCGTATAGCGATCTTCATATATCATATCTGTAAAGATATAGAGCATGAAAAAGATCAGAATGGAAAGCAGAAAATACGCCGTTATCAGCCTCTCCTCGACCGGCAGCGTTTCACTGTGCTTACAGCAGTATATAAAATAGATCAGCAATGCAAAGAGAAGTACAAAACAGATCCCGTTTCGAACCGTCGCCAGGGAACGGAACTCACCGTAAGCAAATCCAAGGTTCATCAAGACGCCGCCGATCAGACGGTCGATGGAAGAAACCGAAAATCCCTTATAATTCACAACTGTCGAGAAATCGTTAAACTTATAATTGGGATCAAGGAAGATCATATTCAGAAGATAACCCACCGCCGAAAATACCGCCGAAAGGTAGATGCCCGGAAAGCGGAAGCGCTTCTCCTTATACCAAAGCCACAACCCGGCCAATGTCAGTGGAATATATAAAACCATCAACTGGCGCGGTCCTCCCATTCCGGCAAGAACCGCCAAAAGACAAAGCGCCCCCGTTAAGACCAAGGTCTTATTATCCGGCGCGTACTTCGTCCCGTCGTAGCATTTCTCGATATGTAAGATCAATCCCACGGAAAGAAATGAGATCACGATATGCGGGATGTAATACAGCCCGATCAGAATGATATCAGAGTAGATTTCCGAAATCGGAAGCAACAGAAACGGCATCATTACGGGGAAATATCTTTTCAGCCCCGCCTGAACTGACAGATAGTAAAAGCTTCCCGCCAATATCAGATACAGCACGATAGAAGAAAGGATGCGGACCGTGTGCCAGTCCTTCAGAAAATGAAAGAAAAAAGAAAAAATGATCTGGTTATTCAGAAAACGGATCTCCGTCGAATAATTCCAGCTCTTTGAAATGATCCCCCAGCCGGAGGATAAGAAATGCCCCAGCACCAGTTCGCTGGACGCGTCGTTATCGATCAGTTTGTCCACATGACGGCAAAGAAAAAAGATCTGGAAGAGCATCCAGAATGCCACCCACAGCCACGGAAGGACCTTCTCTGCCCCGCGTGTCTTCGAAGCACCATTCTCCACTTTCTCGTCTCTCATCTATCCTCCAATTCCTGTGACACGGGGACGTACCTACTGTCATGTTTTTGAGGTCCGTGCGTTAGGAGTCGCTGCTGTCATGTTTTTGCCTTCCGGTCGCACCTATGTTGACTCACGCGACCCTATGCAGCTCTAAACGCATCCCGGTCGCATCCCGGTCGCGGCATTTACGCAACAAGGATGCAGGCAAACAACTTCGCTCCGCTCTCGTTCGCCGCGTCCTATTCGGACACGCTGCGCGCGCGATAGAAGCGCCCACGCGCTCCGCCGCCCTACAGTTCCTTCTTACGCAAATGTAAATACGCGCGGATCATGCCGGCGGGTAAGTAAGTGTACAAATCCGCAGACAGGCGCTCCCGAAGCGTGCTGCCGCACTTCCTGTAATAAGGCATAGCCTCGCGGGCAAGTTTACGAAGCGCCCGGTAAAAAGGCTCATCGTCACTGTCACGACTGATATATGCCCCGATATATAAGACGATCTGCTCAACCCGGTATTTCCGAAAGGCTTCAGCAACCTTTGGATCCGGCTCTTTTTCGATCATTCGATCCAAGCCTTCGATCGGCTGCATCCAACGCATGCCAAGCGGTCCTCTCGACAGACTTCCCGGTCGCATGTAGGCGATCCACATGGCATCCGGAATGTAATGCACACGTTCACATCGAAGCAGGCATTCGTACATATACGGACGGTCTTCGCCCTGACGAATGTTCTCATCAAATCGCAGATCTCCCATCTTCGCGGTGGAGAAAAGCTTCTGGCAAACACTCTGCAGGCAGTAACGGCCAACACTTAAGTCCAACCTTCCCTCCGCCGCTGTTATCACGGTCTCGGGAGCATCACCGCCGTCAGTGCGCTTACGTACCACCATCTTCCCGCTTTCATCTTCCGTAGCGTAAGCGCATTCGCTGACCACCAAAGCATCTTCGTCCTCTGACTGCACACTCATCAAACGCTCGATCGCGCACTCCTCCAGCCAGTCATCGGAGTCGAGGAATACATAGTAATCCCCCTTCATCCTGTCCATGGCCGCGTTTCTGGCTGAAGAAAGACCGCCATTTTCCTTGTGGTAAAAGCGGATACGTTCATCCTCTTTTGCCGCCTCTTCGATCAGGGCAAGCGTCCCATCCTTCGATCCGTCATCGATCACCAGGATCTCCAGATTCTTATAGGTTTGTGCCGATGCCGAATGAATGGAGCGAAGAACATACTCCTCCACATTGTAGGCCGGTATAATGATCGTAACTAAGGGATCGTTTCCCATCTCACTGTCTCTCTTCTGTAATTTGTCTGCCCTGGTCTGCCGGCTACTATCTGCCCCTCAGGATCTGTCTGCCAGGGTCTGCCGGCTTCTATCTCTCTTCCGTAATCCGCTCATCGGAATCTTCCGGCTTCTATCTGCCCCTCAGGTTCTGTCTGCCGGCTTCTATCTCTCCGTCGTAATCCGCTTGCCGGAATCTTCCGGCTTCTATCTCTCCGTCAGGATCCATTTGCCAGGATCTGCCTGTTTAGACTCGTCCGATCAAACTGCTACAAATACATTTGAGGGTCAAAACCCATCTCGATACGCAGCACTTCAAAAGCCTCCGCGAACTTCTTGCCGATCTCGTAGCCACGGAAACTGCAGCGCGCGTGCACGCCGGTTACCCAGTCCTCGCCGCCGAATTTGTTGTACTCCGACTTGTGCTCTCTGAGCGCATCCACCTTCTTGTCGATCGTCTGCTCGATATCCACATACAGCTGCGGGCGGAATGCCACATAACTGCGTCCCGAAGGGGTAATGGGCTCATAGAAAAAGATGGTGTTGCGTCTGCGGGCCGCCGAAATGGTCGCGTTGCTGACGCCCACATGTGCCTGATGAGTATCAAAAGGATGGTGGGTAAAGATCACATCCGGGTTGTACTCCGTAATGCATACATCGATCACATTCACCACATCCGAACGCCAGGGAATATCCTTGGTGGGGAAATCCGCAATCTCAATATCCTTAACGCCCAACACATGAAGTGCCGCCGTTCCTTCCTCCACAGCCACTTCATCCGAGCGCTGCATCCTGCCCTCTATATTGGTGTAGCCCGATTTACTCATGATCAGGACTTTCACCTCATGCCCGTTTTCCACTGCCTTTGCCAGAGTACCTCCGCATGCGATCTCAATGTCATCCAAGTGCGCGCCTATTGCCAAAATCTTCAACGCTTCTTCCTCCTGTTTTCTGATCTTTATTACTTATTCCCTAACATTTTCTTCCTACACACGATCCGGATCAGGCACTCTCTCTTAAAATCCATTTATCAGCATTCGTTCTTAATAATCCGCCAGTCCCTCGTTTCCCTCCATGATGATGCGCTTACTCTCTTCAAAGCCGCAATTCATGAAAAGATCCAATGCCGACAAATGATCCGTAAACTCTTCCGTCCGCTTCTGCGGATACACGGGATGAGCGTAATCGTTAAACTTAACTTCGATACCCGCTTCCTTAAAGGACTCCATATCAAGGTAGTCCCGGCCGCTCGGTCCCGCAATATAGGTAGTTGCCCCCACTTCTTTACAGATATCAAGGATCAGAGAGGACTTAAGTCCGTTTACGCTCAGTTCCGAGGAACGCACATACTCCGGATGAATGTCCAGACATTCACAAAAGTCCTTAATGATCGCTATATTGATATCGCAAAAGTACGGCGACTCCGTAAGAATCGCCGTCTCCAACACAGGGTAGACCTCGTCAAAAAACGGATACTTTCCGTAGCTCTGACGTATCGTCTGTAAATATTTGGTCTTCCACTTCAGGTTATTGGGAGCGGTGGAAATCTCCGTTGTGGCGATCGTTCCATCCATATGCCCCTTTACATTCACCGGAATATTGATCCACTGCACGCCGTTGGTGCCAAGGATCTTGTTCCGACTCTGGAAGTAGTTTTTTTCATATTGCACGCTGTCTAAGATCACGAACATCTCCGCCTTGGCAATCTTGTTAAACAAGCCAAGCCACGGAAGATGTTCCGGTTGATGTATCGTAATTACCATACCCTGTATTCTCCAAGTTCTCTGCGCGATGCTCCCCGGAGCCCCCGGCAACAAGCGAAAGCGATTATCTTTCTTCCCTCTATCCCGTTTCTCTGCGCGATGACCCCCCGGAGCCTCCGTCAACTGTCGAGTCGATCCTTCCCGGTCTCCGGGTAACGGGCGCCTTTAAGATCAACACTTCCTACCCCCCCGGATGATATGTCCCGGTCATCTCCTCGACCATCTCGCGGATTCCGTCGTCTCCCCGGTAAGCAGCATCCATCAGATCGCCTAAGTGCGCCAGAAATGTATCCGTATCAAAGGGGATGGGGGCACCGATGTGGATCAGGTTATTCGGAGTCGTCTTAAGCCCCTCCTCCTCCATGAGTTTCTCCTCAAACATCTTCTCTCCCGGACGAAGCCCGGTGTATTCGATCCGGATATCCTCGTCCGGACGCAGACCCGACAAGCGGATCAGGTTCCTTGCAAGGGTATCGATCTTCATCGGCTCACCCATATCAAGAACAAAGATCTCTCCGCCCTTTGCGTATGTCCCGGCCTGCAAAACGAGACTTACCGCCTCCGGGATCGTCATAAAGTAACGGATGATGTCGGGATGTGTCACCGTAACGGGACCACCCTCGGCGATCTGCTTCTTAAAAAGCGGGATAACCGAGCCATTGCTTCCAAGGACGTTGCCGAAACGCACACAGACAAACTCGGTCTTCGGAGCATTCCCCTCCGCGTCAAGGCCGTTTCCACGGTTTCCGACAAAACCGCTATCCTGCTGATCATCCTCATCATAATGGAAGTGGATGTTCGGTAACTCAAGCGCCTTTCCCTCTTTGATCTTAGCGTCAAAGGACTGCACCACCATCTCACACAGACGCTTGCTGGCACCCATGATGTTGGTGGGGTTTACCGCCTTGTCCGTAGAGATCAGAACAAAGCGCTTGCATCCGTGCATCATCGCCGCATACGCCGTCTTGTAGGTTCCGATCGTGTTATTCTTGATCGCCTCCTGAGGGCTCGTCTCCATCAGAGGCACATGCTTATGCGCTGCCGCGTGGTAGACGATCTCCGGCTTGTATTCATTAAAGACCTGATCCAGGCGGCGGCTGTCACGCACCGAACCGATCAGTGTCACCAGATTTAATCTCGGACACTTCCTGCGAAGCTCCTGCTCGATATCGTAAGCATTGTTCTCATATACATCAAAGATGATCAGCTGTTTGGGGCTGTGCTTCGCGATCTGGCGGCATAACTCCGCCCCGATGGATCCGCCGCCTCCTGTTACCAGGATCACCTTGCCGCTTATGAACTTAAAGATCTCCTGCATATCCACCTTGATGGTCTCTCTTCCGAGGAGATCCTCGATAGATACGGTTTTTAAATCCGACATGGTCACTTTTCCGGTCACTAACTGAGACGTACCGGGGAGAACCTTTAACTCACAATCGCTCTCCTTACAGATATTGATGATCTCACGACGGTCCTGCACCGACGCCGAGGGAATGGTGATGTAGATCTTATCCACCTTGTACTTCTCTACATTGACCAGAATATCGTTCTTTCCTCCTACAATGGGTACGCCGTCGATGGAACGCCCCCACTTGTTCGCGTTATCATCGATAAAGCAGACAACCTTCTCACCGAGGTTCTTATCATCCACGATATTACGCAAGATTCCCTGTCCGGCCACACCGGCACCTACAAGCATTACCCTGGTCTTAGGCTCCGCCGATGTACCGACGATCCCTTTAGAACGCACCAGAAGAACAAAGCGATAGGAAAAACGGATCGCCAGAGTCAGAAAAAACTGTGATACCGCGCCCACAAAATAATATACCAACGGCATGCGGCCAAATATGATCGTGATCAAAAGCGCGTGGAGCAGGCAAGTGACCAAAGACGCGAAACCAATACAGATCAACTCCATAAAACTGGCAAAGCGCCACATGGAGCGGTAAATACCGCAAAGCAGAAAGACCACGAGACAGATCAGTACATAACAAGGAATAAAGTGCAGGTAAGCCTCCATGTAGTTCGGCGGGATCATGGAGTACCGGCAATCAAAACGGAGCCACAGTCCTGCAAACCAGGAGATAACGATCACGATCGCGTCATATATCATCAGACCCACCGCTATCACTTGCCAATGTTTTAACTTAATCTTCATGGTTGAGTTACTTCCTTCCTCGGCTCTTGCGAAAAAGTATATCAAAACTGCCTGTCATGGTCAATCAACCGGTTCCGGATTGATCGAATGATATAAGATGTAAACCCCATAGCGATAGACCTCCTCATATCCGCACTCCTCCACCGCCCGCATGATCTCCGGATTATCGTTACATATAATGTAGCAATACGCCTGGGGGATCGGATCCTCCCTGCGGTTTTGCACCCAACGGGTAAGGTTTAAGGGATTTTCCGGATCGATCGTTACATTCCTCGAATAAATCTCCGCCGGAGAAAAATACTGCCGCAATCCCCAATGCATCTTATACATCGGTCCCTCCGCGTACAAAGCATCCTTGGGATAATTCATAAAAATATTTATGTTCAAATGGTGATTTAAGCGGTCCTCCTCCAGATACTCCGCGTTCTCCGCCGCCAGATAATCCGCCATCACCCGCGGGGCATAAGGCATCTTGTACTCATCCGTTGTCTCGTTCATATGCCCGAAAGCCGTCGGATTTAAGATATAGCCGATCCCCGCCACCAGCAGAAGAAGTGCCAGACGCCTTTTACGGTTTACTTTGTGATACAGGAGATAGAGTCCGATCCCCACGACCGGTACGCCAAATAGCATCCAGCGCACGCGCCCGTATACCATGCTGACACCGCTCATCGACGACTCTTCATATCCCATAACCTTAAGCGCGATCTGTATAAAGCGCTCCACAAAGACCAGGCAAAGGATAACGGGAAGGTAGGGAACAAAAGCCTTTGTCGCCTCGGTCTCCTTTCTGTAGTACATCAAAAGCGCTATCCCCGTCATCAATGCTAGGAAATAGATCCCCTGCGAATTATAGAGGGCATCCAGCTGTATCATGTGGCGGATCGCCTCTATGCTGTTTTCACTGATCGAAGTTAGCAGCACCGCTTACAATCCTTTCTATAATCAAACTTAAATCAAACTTAAAGCATACTTAAAGCAGACAAATGCTCCTTACACTCTGTCCGCTTATGTCCGGTCAAAAGAACCTCTCCCAGGTCAGAGCCAGAATTTTTTCCGTGATCTCCGGGAACTTCACAGTCATATATACCAACGCATGCCACCCTACAGCCAGCCCCACAAAACCACCGGCAACCAACGGAACGATCTTTCTCCTTCGGGCCGACCACAGGATCGTCTGTACCGCCGTAGTCACACTCACAAGCAGCAGCGACATCGTGGTAAGCCCCACGCCTCCCTCGCATACCAGAAAGAGCAGCGCTCCGTACCGGGTCGCCGAAGCCTCCTGCGACACACAGTTGACCAGATAAAAGAGAAAAAAGAAAAAGGTCGCGTAAAAGATCGTCTTTCCCCATACCTGATCCTGTAAGATCTCCATCTCGTGGTATTCGATCAGAACGGTCAGCAGAAAATATAAGGCTGCCTTACTCTTCTTCTCAAAGTTTTTACCCAGCAGTTTCCCCGATACATGAAAAACCGTGATATACCCTAACAACAGATGCAGCGCCGGAAACAGTGTCCTCGCAAAGACCAGCGGATGGATACCCAGGATCCGGGAGTAAAAGGCTTCCATAATATACCAGAAAACCATCAGATACTTTTTTCCCGCCGGAATATCCCATACACTTTCTATAAGCTTCCCGGTGGTGAAACCGACCCGGTAGATCCGGTCGGTATAGAGTATATCATTTGCCATCGATATATATGTAGTATCATCGGAGTAAATCCCCGTCGACTCCCGTATCTTCCTGTACAATTGAAAAGCAATGATCGCCGCCGTCAGGATAAGCAGGATCCAGTCTTCCCGGGTATAACTCCTGATCATCTCCCATCGATCCGACGCCGCCTCCTTCACCGCTTGGACCGATGTGAGGATCCTCTCCTTAGAACGATGACGAATACCGAAAACCGCAAGGGATACCAGAGCCAATCCGTGTATGATCAAAACATACAGATCCTTCAATTCTGTTAAAGTTTTCTCCATCAGGGTATACGGTATACAGATCAGGCTGAAGATCCCAAACATCACCCAGAAGCCCGCCAGATAGCGAAAAGCAAGAGGTCTGGTAAACTCCGCAGGGTAGCGTACGCCGATCAGGTATCCTGTCAGGGACGGGTATACCACAAACCAGAGCAGGCAATTTAACAACAGGGGCATCGTCATCATCTCAATCCCCTCACTTCCCCGCTCATCCCGGTATTAAACGATACCAGCCCGTAGATCACCATCACAAATCCGAGGATCCACAGTGCCTTCTTCCAGGGACGATCCTCCGCCTCTGTCATGCGAACGGCTGTATACATCACCGCCTGCGGAAGGGAAAGGATCCCCAACAGCCCCGCGTATGTATCCGATCCGTATGTCGTTAACAGCGGAAACATCACCATGGGAGAGAAAAGGATCAGCAAAAGGATCCCTTCCGTAAGAAGAAGGGGGCTCGTACGCTCCTCCTTCTTAACAAGCAGCAGGATCAGACATACCAGCAAAAGTACGATATCCAGGCGTCCAACGCCATAATATTTAAGTATCTCGCATAAAACCGGTATCCACTGAGAAAGAGAGAGCCTGCTACCCACAAAAGCCGTCCCGATATAATCCGCTCCCGCGATATCTCCTTCGGATACCGTCTCTATCATCACATGATCCAGAGGACCAAAGACTTTAAAGACAGCGATCACTGTCAGGACATGGAGCACCAGACGTACCGCGGAGTATACGATCGACTTCCCGCTGATTTCCTTACGGATGACGCGCCAAACCAACGCTACCGCTTCCATCAGCACCGCGCACATAAAAGGCGCCGCCACGGACGCGAAAAGCACCCGATCCTCCCAGGGATATCCGGCAAGGTTAAAGATCTTCCACTGATCCTCTATCCCGGTTACCAGGATAAAGAGGTAGACCGCCATCACAAAGTAACGTCTTTCGCGCTGCTTAAGCCCCGCAACCTTTGCAAAGAAATGATATACATAGACGGATAAAAATACCGCCGCCAAAGGCATTATGTACGCTAAAAACTTCTTTACATCCATTCCGTCCGAAAGGCTGAGCAAAAGTCTGTAAAAGTTTCCCAATCCCGTAGATAAAATACGATCCGTATTAAACTCCAGAACGGCTATCGGATCTCTCTGGATATGTGTCGCGTAAAAATAGAAGAGAAAGCCGCAAAGTAACTCCGGTGCGTAATCATACGGCGCGCGCGCTTTCTTTACGGGCACGATCTCCGCCGGTGTATCTATGGATTTCTCTATAGACTCCCCTTTAAAATCTTCATATACCACATCCTCTTGTGGATCTCCCCCTGTCCCATCACTCTCCGGATCAGTCGGCGTATCCTTACGCTCACCCTTTTTTATCAGGCGCTCCAGCTTGCGGTCCAACACCTTCTTCCATAAGATGGGCGAGATTTCCTTAAGCACACAGGCCAATATCGCCACCGCCATCACCCATGCGCTGATATGCCACCACCAGATGGACTCATTTAGGATCTTCTCTTCCTCTAAGTAGATATCCGGTCCCTGCAAAGAGCGGTGAAGCAGGCCATATAACGTAAAAAAGGCTCCAAATCCAGTCCCCCATGCACGGTATGGATTTAAAAGCCACTTCTCATTTTTATCCGCTTTTCCGCAGAGGATCTTCATCCCCCGTTCTGCAAACATACAAAGGATGCCCATCGAAATGGGCATCAGTATCAACAGCACTCGCCAGTCATGCAATAACTTCATATACCATTCCACTCACAATTAATCTTTATTATCATAATGGGGCAAGATGCATTTTCCTTGTGATACGGTTATAAAATCCACCGGTATCACTCAGGATATTTTTTATAATCCATGAAGTTGCAGATCCGCACACAATAAGAAGCATATCTTTTTGGGAAGATCCCCAGCTATTCCAGAAAAAATCAAACGCCGACTTGAAATCCGACCTGGCCGTATCCATCCAGGGAACTTCGTCCAGAAATACAATCCTCTTGCCGCTTGCAGAATCTCTTATAATATCATCTTTTTCCAGTATTCCCTTAAGTCTCCGGAAAGCCTCAAACCAATCTTTTGGAATCGTCTTGATCTCATCTCCATAATCAATTAAAGACTCATTGAAAGCCTTCAATTGGTCATGCGTTTTTTTACTTGGAATTCCTGTTGAATAGAAGGAAAATCGTTCATTGAAATATTCCTTGATCAGGTACGTTTTTCCAACGCGTCTTCTTCCATATATAACAAGAAATTCCGGCCTTTTTGATAGAATACACTGCTCCAGTAAATCTTGTTCTTTCTCTCTTCCGATTAATGCCATGGCGCCAAACCTCGCTATAATCTGCTGAAAATACGATTTGTGGATATGTTTCAGCAGATTATAGCGGAATTACGGCTTATATTCTGCTGAATTGCATTTATTCTATCATTGATCAATCATTTTTTCAACAGCCGCTGTTTTTTAGTTCCGGCAGGATAGCGCTTCTTCTCCTCATCTCCATAAAGGATCCAGTCAACCCCGTAGCCAAACATATCCTCGATTTTCTGCGCGTTTTCCAGTGACACACCTGCATGTCCGTTTTCCAGCCGGCTGTACATAGTCCTTGTGATGCCAAGCGGTTCATAGACCTCCCTCTGAACCAGACCCAGCTCCTTACGCATCTTCTGCATTTTTCATTATCAAAAGAATCTACGGTACCGTTATACACCAGCATTCCTCATACCAGAGCACAAAAACAAAGACTGCATACAAAATGTGCCACTGCTCATCATTTCCCTCACAGAAGGCATCCCAGTATCTGCGCAGTCGGTTCGGATCAAAAAAGCTTTCCGAAACTTCCCCGAACAGTTTTTCTTCGATTCGTCTGCGATGACGCTCTTCCCTCATCCAAAGCCGGATGGGAACGCGAAATCCGATCTTATTGCGAAAAGCAATCTCCTCCGGCAGTATTCTCATGGCCGTCTTGCGGAAAATATACTTCCCACATCCGTCTTTGTGCAAAAGCGACGAGGGAATTTGGGCGGCAAGCTTTTGCATTCGATCATCTGCATAGGGCATCAGAAGTTCAAGTCCTGCGGCCTTTGCGGCCCGACCGGCGCCAAAGAGGATATCCCCCTCCAGCCACAGACTCTGATCCACCAGCAGCATCCGCATCAGCTCATCCGAGTCGTCCGGCAGTTCTGATATATCCTTAAGCAGATTCTCGCAGGGGAAGCGATCATCCTGTTTCAAAAGTGCCATGGCCGCATCCTGTTCCATGATCCCGTCGCAGCCCAGGTAGAGAGCCTCCTTTTTCCCCAGTTCCGACGCCCGTTGGTACACGTGATATCCGGCGAAAAACTCGTCTGCCCCCTCTCCCGAAAGGAAAAAGTCATACCGCCCTGCCAGCTGTTGGCAGCCTATGGCAAATGCAGCAGTGGAAGCGTCTGCTGTAGGAAGACCCATGTTCCTGATTACTTTTGGCAGATCCGCAAAAAAACGGTCTGATGTGATCCGCAGTTCTTCGTACTGAGTCCCCAGCCTCTTCGCCGTTTTTTTTGCATCCTCCGCCTCACTGAATCCGGTCTCCTCGTAACCGATCCCACAGCTGTACCGAAGACCGGTACTAGCCAAAAGATAAGAGGAATCCACCCCGGAAGACAAAAACGAGCAGCCTCGTAAAAAGTCAAAGTTTGTTTGATCCTCTTCCACGATCGTCTTCATGGTCTGCTCGATCTGCCTGATCCACTTTGCCTCACTTCGGTCAACCTCCGGTTTTGGCCAGGTTCTTTCACAGGACTTGATCCGGTATGTGCCGTTTTGTCCGATCAAAATCTGTCCGGGCATCAGTTTTTTGATGCCGCGAAAAAGTGTCTTTTCACCAATGGGATAGCCGAACATCATATAAAGCTGCAGTGCCTCTGCATCCAGCTCCTTTTGGTAGCGCGCATCGTCGGTGATCGTACCGATGTCCGGTGCGCAGAGCAGCTCCCCATCCGGCAGCAAAGCATAGTACACTGACCGGATGCCGAGGGGATCGCGAAAGGCCACCAGTTCCCGGGGTTTTTCATCCCACACCAAAAAAGCATAGGCGCCGTGCAGGTGAGCAGCCAGATCTTTTCCCCACTTTGCATAAGCCCTGCAGATCAGCTTCTTCTCCGTCTCGTTTCGGTCTTCTTCGGGACGGACCGCCAGCTCTTTGCACAGTTGTTTTTGATTTCTCAGATATCCCTCATAAAAATGCAGTACTACGTCATTATCCTCTTGCAAATCTACCGATACTCCCTTCCTGAATCCTTGTGTGTTTCTTCTGCCAATATGATCCTATGCAACTGTTGTAAAGCGCTCATCGCGCTTGAAGTGGGGAATTGCTTGAACTGCGTTCAAATACTTCTCTAACCGGTCTCGTTCTGGATGATTCTTGCACTGACGTACTGTGTTCCCGGCTTCGGCGGACGTCCGGTTTCTTCCCGTATCAGTTCATCACAGGTCAAAAACTGCATTCCCCGATCCAGAAGATCCGGAATGATCCTCTCTACGGCAAGTATCGTGCTCTCGTGGATTTCATGGAGCAATATGATGTCCCCGTCCTTTACATGGCTCATCACCCGGTCATAGACGATCTTGGCATCTCTATCTTTCCAGTCCTTGGGATCCAGAGACCAAAAATAAAGTGGCATACCCTCTTTTTTGCAGACCTCGCGGATGTACTCATTTGTATATCCCCCCGGTGAGCGGAAGCATTTTGGCTTCTGTCCCGTGATCTCACTTATGACCGCAGAGGTTCGAAGAATATCCTCTTTGGTCACCTCGTCTCCGTACAAATGCGACCAGGTATGGTTTCCGATCTCACACCCCATCCGGTATTTACGCAGGATGTTGTCGGGATGCTTTACAACCTGCTCACCCACATGGAAAAAGGTAGCACGCACACCACACTTCTCCAAAAGATCCAAAAGTTTATCGGAAAGCTGATCCTCTGCCGGTCCATCGTCAAATGTCAAAGCGATCTTCGGTCTTTCACTTATGTTACGCCTGCGAAAGATGCGCAGTTCACATATGCTGTCAAATTCACTGAGCCGTTTCTTATGCCGCGCGCAGTCAATAACGGCTACGTCATCCTTAAAAAGCTTATCCGGCACGATGGCGTGCCTTGTTCCATGGACGCCCGGAACAGTGAGCAGAAACGGCTCGCCGGATGCAAAGAGATCTTCCATCACTTCCCTGGTATAAGGAGCCATGCCCTCGTAAACCAGCGGATAAAGCTTACTGATGTAGCTTAGATCCAGATTCGCCGCCGAATCAAAAGCTCCAGAGGCAATCAGCCGTTCATTCAAGATCCGGGGATTAAACTTAGACGTATCCGCCTCCCTTTCAATTTCAAAACGCCGAAGCATGATCGCAAGGGATGTAACAAAGCAGCCACATTCTTTGAAGTAATGATACTCTGCTTCCGGAAAGATTTCTTTCGGCCAGGCCGGTGTTTGATTATATGCGGGATCTGACTGAATCCACTCTCTGTATGTCTCCTTTCGGATCATGCGGATGCCTCCTCACTGTAGAGCTTCCGATATGCGTCGCAGCTCTTCAGAAGTGTTTCATGTGTACCCTGTGCCAATACTCTTCCGTCTTCGATAAAGAAAATCTTCTGTGCATGGATCACGGTGGAGAGACGGTGGGCTACCATAAGGATTGTCCTTTGTCCCCGAATGTCCTCGATTGCGGACTGGATCTGTGTCTGAGTAATACTGTCAAGTGCAGATGTCGCTTCATCCAGGATCAAAATCGGCGAGGGTTTAAGCAGGCTTCTTGCGATGGCGAGTCTCTGGCGCTGACCGCCGGAAAGTGTCACCCCGCCTTCGCCCATCAGGGTGTCAAATCCCCGGGGCATGTTTACAATGTCGTCATAGATGCACGCCTTTTTGCAGACTTCGATCAGCTCCTCTTCCGTCACGTCCCTTTTGGCTACCATAAGATTTTCCCGAACAGTCATATGAAAGATATACGGCATCTGACTGACCATAACGATATTGCTGCGAACCGTATCCATATCCAGATCCCGGATATCATATCCATCCAGCAGGATCTTCCCGTCGTCCGGGTCATAGAGACGCTCGATCAAAGAAAGGATGGTACTCTTGCCGCAGCCGCTTTTCCCGACAAATGCCACGATCTCTCCCACACCGATCCGAAGGTTTAATTTGTCTAATACGTCTACCTTTCCTCCATTGGAGTTTCGATAGGAAAAGGAAACATCCTGAAATTCGATCTCACCCCGAACCCTGTCCAAATGCACATCGCCAAAAGTCTCCGTCTCATAGTCGCTGCTGATCATCAACTGATAGATCCGTTCCGAGTAGAGTGCCAGATCATAGATCGCAGAAATAAACTGGGAAAGAGAATAAGCACAGCCGTACATGCTTCCGTTGTAGTTAAAAAGAACCAGTGCCGTCTCCGGCGGCATTCCGTCTTTTACCATAAACAATGCCAAAAGTGCCATGTAGATAAAATTTGTGACACCGACAAACTGGGTTCTAAGCAAAATAAACTTCATGGATCGCACGCGCAAATCCGTTGTACGATCCACACTTTCCTCAACGCTCTCCCTCATATCCTCCATTAGGCTGTTCTCTGCATGCAGCAGCTTGACATCTCTGTGGGCGCGCACCATCTCACCGATGATCCCCGCCTGTTTCTCTTCTGCCGTCCGGCTGCGGCGTCCGTCTACCGTAAGTGACCGGTTGTGCATACGCTGAATGAAACCGTAGATCGCAAACAGGATCAGCTCGAACACCAACATCTTCGGTGAGATAATGGCAAAAGAAATCAACAGGCTGATCAGTCGAAAGATGTCCGTACTGATCTCCAAAAGATTGTCCACCTGTTCTACTGCATTGTCGGTATCGCTGATCAGTCTTTGGATAAAAAGTCCGCTGCCGGTTTCATCTATACATGCGGTTTTAATATGCAACACACGCTCCGTAAGTCCGGTGCGCATTTTTTTCAGCATCGAACTGTAAGAGTGTCGAAGCATATGACTGCCAAGGAAAGTAAACAGATTGCTGAGCAATCGCTGCAGCAGCATGAGTCCTGCGATCATCATAATCTTTTGGATATGCGATCCGGAATATGCCACAATGATCTCTGCCGTCAAAATCGGCTCGATGACATTGAGCCCCATATTCAAGAAACGGATGATGATGGCAAGTGCAAATTGTCCCTTTCTTTCCGCCAAATGATCGATCATATAACGGATGGACTTCAGATCCGGCGCTGCAGGCTTTGGGGACCAGGTGATCACGTTCTCCCCGCGTACATACTTCCACTTTGGTGCCCGATCCAGTCCTTCCACCAGCTGATCCGCAAATTCACTCTCATGTTCCTGTACGATATTGCGTTCTTTCCCGCGAACACCGACGATGACACTGATCTTTTTGTCCGTTGTTCTGCATTCAATGGACAGCCCTGCTCCGGGATCTTCCTTGAGATAGTCCAGCAGATACTCCTCCATCAAAAGTCGGTAGCAAAGCCGCTTGTGCCGCTCAATTCCACCGATTTCCAAAAAGTTGTCCGCCTCAGCAATCGTTTTTTGAATCGTCTCGAGTGTAAGCTCCATAATGCTCCTTTATCTTTCATGCCCATCATAAACGGCAACCGAAATGATTTATGCCGGCTTTCGATTCAGAAAGGTCCGAACCTCTCATTTATGAGGACAATCTCCTGAGAGTAGTTTTCCGTAAACGCATCCGCCGGCCGCAACTCATCATCGAGATGCGCCGCATCAAAAGAACGGATGATGCTTGCTTCTTCATCGGATATCCTGTGCTGTCCCACCCAATAATCCAATCGCCGGTTACGGATACGTTCAAAAACCTCCGGCTGCCGTACCGGATTGCCCTTTGTGGGCGCATAGGGCATACACGCCAGCATAAACATCTGATTGGTGGTCAGATCGCCGATCTTCTTTTTAAAATAAAAATCCACTGCGTCCGAGATCCCATAGATTCCATTGCCGAAATAAATGATATTGAAATAGAATTCCAAAATCCGATCTTTGCCGAGCTGCTTTTCTGCCACGATCGCCAAAAACAACTCCACCAGCTTGCGCCAATAGCTTTTGTGAAAGTCAAAATACAGATTTTTCACCAGCTGCTGCGTGATCGTGCTGCCGCCGGTAATTATCTCCCCTCGCTTTAAGTTCAGTCGGAAAGCATCCCTGATCGCATCCGGCAGATATCCGCGATGCTTATAAAATTTCTCATCTTCCACCAACAGGAAATATCGGATCATCTGCTGCGGTATCTCCGCAAGTGCGCAAAAATCCTCCTCGGCGGCTCGCGCCGCATACAGCGCCCGAAGGGGTCTTTTCCACAGCAGCAGAAAACCGTATCCGCAAACCACACAGACCGCCAGCGCTACAACCACTGCCGCCAAAAGCAGACATCCTATGATAATATGCCAAAAACCCATGTTGCCTCCTGAAAATCAAAAGGCGGAATGGTATCCGCTGTTTTGAAGCCGATGCTCCATCTTTTCCCACAGCATCTTTCTTTCCTCTTCGTGCGCCCATAGCCATTCAATCATCTTCTTTCCGACAGGATAGCGCTTCTTCTCCTCATCTCCATAGATCGGAAGAGCGTCGTGTAGGGAAAGAGTGTAGA
>CALDIE010000097.1 GCA_937901625.1 uncultured Lachnospiraceae bacterium | reverse complement strand
TCGCCGATCGGGAACGAATTAAATGCTCCTTTACACAGAACCGGGTTTTTGCAACCGTCCTGACGACTCTGTGAACATATCTCCCTGTGCCACGATGGGCAAGAGGTATGCCGACTACTCCCTTTCCTATTCCGTTTTCGTTAAAACAATAACAAATACCCTCCGCCTTGTCAATCCACATCCAGCAAAAACTCGATCATATTGGAGCGGTTTCCGTCCAGGTCAGTAACATAGATAGTGAGGATGTAACTTCCGGGCTCTGTCGTGTCGTATGTACCTTCCACGCTTACATGATGCAGCAATACTTCTTCCGGATCCTTATCGTCCGTAATGGATACGATATACCCGAACGGGTCAAAGGCTTCTCCCGTTGTGATATGCGCCGAATCCTCCGATATCACGAGGGTCGGTCCGCCGGGTTCCGCAGGGGTGGCTGCACCGGTATCCGTTATTACTTTGATCCTGCGCTCTGCTTTTGCCACATGATTGGCGCTGTCGGTAACAGCGTATACTACGAGGCCTTCGCGTCCGTTGCCGCTTATGATCAATTGGTTTATAAAGACCTTTGCGCTGATATCGCCATCGTGTTGATCAAAGGCTGTCACATCGGATAGGAGCATCGATGTATCTTCCCCGACACGGTAGGAAATCTCCCCTTCGGGGATCGTGATCGTCGGCAGATCGTTATCTCTTCCTATGTTGGTCAGAACGCCGGAGACAAATACCACTATGCACGCAATGGCGAGCAGTATATTTATTCTCTTTTCGTCCATCTTTATCCCTTCTTCTTCTCTTCTCCCGACGGATCATCATATCCGCCGTAACCGTAGTACTTACCGTAGTACTTACCGTAGTACTTACCGTAGTACTTACCGTATCTGCCGCCTCTCTCTTTCGGTACCTTGTTCAAAACCAGTCCGATCACACCGCAGCCGGCACGCTCGATCTGTGCTTTAACATCCGCAATAAAACGATAGCTCACCTGCCCATAAGGTGTGACCATGATCGCGCCGTCGCAGAACTTCGCTACAACAGCCGCGTCGATCACTTCACCGAGCGGTGCCGTATCGATAATGATGTAATCATAATTATTCCCGGCCCTTTCAAGCAGCTCCTGCATACGGAGGCTGCCCAGGAGCTCGGAAGGGTTGGGGGGCTTATGTCCCGCCAGGATGATATCGAGATTGGCGATATTACTGTGCAGGATCACGTTGTCCTCGCTGCTTCGCCCTACAAGATAATGGCTTAAACCGTTGTATTGTCCTTTGATATGATATCTTCCGGCCAATACCGACTTGCGCAGATCTGCGTCAATAAAGAGGATCTTTCTACCCGTCTCGGCAAGTGACATCGCAAGGTTCATAGACACAAAAGTCTTTCCTGCGTCACGCAAAGCACTGGTGACCATCAGAACTTTTTTCTCAGCCCCGGAAAATTCCACATTGGTACGAAAGGCCTTGATCGCCTCAGCCAGAGAATAATCACTGTTGTCTTTTGAGATCTTTAATTCCACATAAGTATCGGTATTTCCCTCTTCCACCGACTGACGCATACGGTCACGCCTGATCGTCGCGAGCTTTCTGGTCTCTGACTTCGCGCCGGTTCTGACCTCCCCGCTCTTTTTCAATTCTTCCACAGCCTCCGCTGCTTTCATCATGCTTTCGTTATCCATAGGACTCTCCATCTTCTACAGGTATGCCGGTTTCCCCGCTTGCGGATCACATCTTACCACAAGGATCATCTCCCCTGTCCGGCCGGTTTTCTCGCGCCCATCAGGGACTTTTTCTGACCCTTGTTTGTCTGCAACTCCTTATTCTCCGCAAGAGGGATCGTTCCAAGCAAGGGTACACCGATATATTTTTCAACATCATCTGCGCTCTTGATCGTATCATCCATGATCGATGACACTACAACGATACCCGCAGAAAGAACGGCTCCAAGCAGTGCTCCGATCATGGTATACCGCATCACATTCGGGGAGGAGGGTGAAGTGGGAAGGCTGGCGTCTTCCACCATATTTACAGCATCAATGTTCATAACCGATACGATCTGCTTACCAACCTCTTCGCGTACACAGTCGGCAATATTTTTTGCCAATATCGGGTCCGGATTGGTAACTGTGATCGTTAAGATACGGGTATTGGTCTTGGCCGATACACTGATCATCTTCTTTAACTGCGATGTTGACAGATCCAGATTAAGATTCGCAATGGTGCTCTCCAGTACCGGGCGGCTCGTTACCAGCACCACATAGTCGCTGGTCAACTGCGTACCTACGCTCAGATCCGCCGTGGTGATGGTGTCATCGTTTTGCTGCGCCAGAACGTACAGGCTTGTTTCCGAAGTGTACTGAGGTGTCACAAAAAGCTCCACAGCCAGAAAGGCTAACATTCCGACAAGCGCTGTCACAAGGATGATCGTGATCTTATGGTTCCATATCTCATACAGAAGTTCCATCAGGTCGATCGTTACTTCCTCTGTTTGTCTAACGTTTCTGTTATCGTCCAATTCTCTGTCCCTCTCATTTCTCCCTTGTTCTCATGTATTATCAGCTCATCCGGTCTGTTTGATCTCTCAATTAAGAATCTCTCCGGCCAATATACGCTGCGCGTTTCTCGAGAAAATATCCCTGGCGTAGTCCTCGCCACCCCATTTAGCCGCTATCTTGTACGCCTTTTGCATCTCCGGTTTTCGTCGTTTTGTCTCATGAGCGTCCGTCCCGACCACATGCACTCTGTGGGTACGGATCATCTCCTTAAGGTATTTCTTCACCTTCCGGCTCTCCGGATCTGTAATATCATCCGCATTGATCTGGATCATCACACCCATATCAAGCAGGCGATCCGTATCCCTGATATCTTCCAGCATGGCGTCGTAGCGTTCGATGTGGGCGATGAGGATATCGAATCCTTCCATCTGCACCTTTTGTACACCGTCAATGATCTTGTTTACGGAATCACCCGGTTTAAATTCCAGAAGCGCTACATCTGTATTACCCATAGGGCGGCATTTTTCGATCCGTTCCTCCAGCATGACATCCGTGTACGCAAACTCGCACCCGAGATACAGTTTCATCTCAGGATATCTTTCCTTTACCTTTTCTTCTACTGCCGCAAAGGTCTCCTCGTCCTTTTGCGCCGGACGATCCAGCCAGGGTCTTCGGATATGTGGCGTGAATACGATCTGTCGTATTCCTTCCGCATAAGCCATGTCTATCATTTCCATCGTCATTTCCATCGAGCCGGAACCGTCATCGAGCCCCGGAAGGATATGACAATGCACATCCACAAATCCATCCGTCATATCAGCGTCCAAAACCTTACAAATCTCTACGTGAACTGTTTAGATCGGAAGAGCACACGTCTGAACTCCAGTCACTAGCT
>CALDIE010000096.1 GCA_937901625.1 uncultured Lachnospiraceae bacterium | reverse complement strand
GTCGAGGTCTATCTAAACGGCTACGGCTGGGTTCCGGTGGAGTTTACACCTCCTTCAGGTCCTGACGATGATTCCGAAAACTATGACAATCTGTGGAGGCAGATTACAAGCCTTGACGGAAGCGACGACACAGCCAATGTCATCACAGCCATCATGAACTCTGGCGCAGGCAATGTTATCGCTGTAATCATAAGAATTATCGTGGCTGCGGCCATAGCATTTAGCCTTGTAATACTCTACAGGTTCTATAAGAATTACAGAGACAAAAAGGCTGGAATAGTTCGCTTCTATTCTGGCGACAACGAGAGGGTTCTAAAACTATATCAGGGGTTGTGCGCATATCTGAAGGCTAAGAAGCTTACAGATGACGACAACATCACCATAACAGAGTTTGTAAATATAATTAATCAGGGAGAGGGCGGAGAAGGCGCACTGGAAGATTTTGCCAGGACATATAAGAAGGCTGCCTACTCATCTGAAAAGATTTCGCGCGAGGAGTTATTAAGCTTTAAGGCAAATCTTAGAGCCATAAAATCAGCACTTAGAAAACGCGCGGCAAAACAGAGGTAATCATGGATTTATTTGACTACATGCGTGAAGAGAAGATGAAGGACGAATCGCCCCTTGCGGCCAGACTTCGCCCCACAACCATCGACGAGGTGGTGGGGCAGGAGCATATTCTGGGAGGGGATAAGCTCCTGACCAGAGCGATTAAGGCGGATATGCTGAGCTCAGTCATATTCTACGGGCCTCCGGGCACCGGCAAAACGACACTTGCGAAGGTCATAGCCAACACCACGAAGGCGGATTTTAAGCAGATTAACGCGACGGTAGCCGGCAAGAAGGATATGGAGGAAGCCGTTGAGGGGGCTAAGAAAACACTGGGAATGTACGGCAGGGGAACCATCCTCTTCATCGACGAGATTCACAGATTTAACAAGAGCCAGCAGGATTATCTGCTGCCGTTTGTGGAGGACGGTACTATAATTTTGATAGGAGCGACTACAGAGAATCCGTATTTTGAGGTAAACGGTGCGCTGCTTTCAAGATCGGTCATTTTTGAACTGAAGCCTTTGTCGAAGGAGAATATCGCCACACTGATCAAAAGAGCCCTTGAAGACGAGGAAAGAGGGCTTGCAAGCTATAAGGCAGTGATAGACGACGATGCGCTTATGTTTCTGGCTGACATCGCCAACGGAGATGCCAGAGCCGCTCTGAACGCGATAGAGCTCGGAGTGCTTACCACAAAAAGATGTGAGGACGGGTGGATACATATCGATCTGGATACTGCTTCCGAATGCATTCAAAAAAGAGTGGTCCGCTACGACAAGGACAGCGACAATCATTATGACACTATTTCAGCCTTTATTAAAAGTATGAGAGGCTCCGACCCCGATGCTGCTGTCTATTACCTTGCAAGGATGCTTTATGCGGGAGAAGATATTAAATTTATTGCCAGAAGGATCATGATCTGCGCTTCGGAAGATGTGGGGATGGCGGATCCGCAGGCACTGGTGGTGGCGGTAAACGCTTCTTTGGCAGTTGAGAGAGTAGGGATGCCGGAGGCAAGGATCATCCTGGCGCAGGCAGCCTGCTATGTGGCTTGTGCTCCGAAGAGCAACGCCTCTTACAATGCCATAGGAAAAGCATTACAGTTAGTGGAAGACGGCGGAGTCTATCCCGTTCCCAGACATCTGCAAAATGTTCATGCCGACTCGGCGGGAGAGGAAAGAGAGCAGGGATATCTGTATGCGCATGATTTTCCGAATCATTATGTGGAACAGCAGTATCTTCCGGATGCTTTGCAAGGCGAGGTGTTCTATGAACCCACAGAGATAGGATATGAGAAACAAATCCGGGAATATATGGACAGGATAAAGAAAAAGCACCCTTAAAGGTGCTTTTTTTGACATTACCGGTGTAATTATTGCAAGTTTAAACACAAACGAAAATATATATGATATAAATCAGTCATTGGTTCAAGGCGCAGAGGGGAAGCCAAAACCAAAGACTCCGGGCATACCTGTGCAGGGGGATGAAAAACACAGGTTCACTTCATATGGGTTCTTCCATGCACCCGATGAGTCGAAAATTCTTTTTGGAATGGTTATATCTCTCTGCGGGTTTGAACATGTTTTACAGTATCGGGGGAACGGTATCCCCGGCAGTATATTTTTTCCCCTGCCAGACGTTTCTTTCTCTCATTTCCTTATGGATGTGGTTTAAGACCGCTTTTTTATTCAAACTCCAGGTAGGCGCGATCAAAAGATCCTTGGGTCCGTCGCCGGTTAAGCGGTGAATGACGGTTTCCGGAGAGAGGGAATTGACGCATGCGAGCAGGATTTCAGTATATTCTTCCAATGTTAAAATATCAAACTTACGCTGTGCAAAATCAATTGCCAAATCCGTCCCGCTAAGTACATGTAAGAGCTGTAATTTGATGCCGAAGATCGGGAAGGTGTTGAGATACTCGATGGTGGTAAGCATCTGTTCTTTTGTTTCACCGGGCAGACCTAAGATCACATGGACAATACTTGGGATCCGGATACTGTAGAGATCATGGATGGCCTTTTCAAAGACGGAATTCTCATAACCTCTCCGGATATATTGAATGGTTTCCCGATGAATGGTCTGCAGTCCCAACTCCACCCAGATAAACTGAGAAGGGTAACATTCCCTCAGTTCCTCCAAGAGAGCAAGAACATCTTCGCCAAGGCAATCCGGTCTGGTTGCGATTGAAAGTCCGGCAATTCCCGGGTGGGAGAGTGCGGCTGTATAAATCTTTCGCAGACAGGAAACAGGAGCGTAAGTATTGGTGAAGGGTTGAAAATAGGCAATATAGGGACCGTAAGGGGATTTTTCGCGGATTTGCTCGATCCCTAAGTCGATCTGCCGATGGATGTCCGGTTCGTCTTTCACACAAACGGAGGCGGCAAACTCACCGCTTCCCCCGGCGGAGCAAAAGATACAACCGTCTGTATCTATGCTCCCGTCCCGGGTAGGACAAGTCATACCGCCATCGATGGCAATCTTATACAGTTTTGTTCCGTAGACGGATTTAAAATAGTAGTCTAAGGAATAGTAGGGGCGTTCACCCCATAACCTGCGTTCCATAACAGTTCCCCGTTTGTGACTTTGGATTGGTTCAGTCTTTGATGTTTGCTTTTACGGCTGCGGCAACGACATCTGCCACTTCCGGACGGAATGCCTCGGGCAGGATGTTGTCTTCGTTTAAGTCTTCCGGTGCTACCAGTCCGGCGATCGCCTTGGCAGCAGCCATCTTCATATCTTCCGTGATCTGACGCGCGCGGCCTTCGAGAGCACCCTTAAAGATACCGGGGAAGACGATAACGTTGTTGACCTGGTTCGGGAAATCGGAACGCCCGGTTCCGACGATCCTTGCGCCGGCAGCCCTGGCTACGTCCGGCATGATCTCGGGAACGGGGTTAGCCATGGCGAAGATGATCGCGTCTTTGTTCATGGTTTTTACCATATCCTCCGTCAGGACGCCGGGAGCGGATACGCCGATAAAGATATCGGCGCCGACAATGGCCTCGGCAAGACCGCCGGTGACGTGATCCTTGTTGGTGATCTCGGCCATCTTAGCCTGCATCCAGTTAAGTCTCGGGGAATCAGCGGAGATGATACCTTTACTGTTGCAGAGGATAAAGTTCTTAAATCCGTAGTTCATCATTAACTTGGTGATCGCGATTCCGGCAGCCCCGGCTCCGTTTACGACAACTTTGCAATCTTGTGCCTTTTTATCGACGATCTTTAACGCATTGATCAGAGCGGCCAGTACGACAATAGCGGTACCGTGCTGATCGTCGTGGAAAACGGGGATATCGAGAGTGGCTTTTAAGCGTTCTTCGATCTCAAAGCAGCGGGGAGCGCTGATATCCTCCAGATTGATCCCGCCGTAACCGGGAGCAAGCCATGTCACGGCTTTGATGATCTCTTCCGTATCTTGTGTATCGAGACAAATGGGAACAGCGTTGACGCCTCCGAATTCTTTGAAAAGAACGGCCTTACCTTCCATAACGGGCATGGCTGCCTTAGGTCCGATATTCCCGAGACCCAGAACCGCGCTTCCGTCGGAAACGACCAAAATGGTGTTGGACTTGATAGTATACTTGTATGCCGCTTCGGGATCTTTCGCGATCACCTTACAGGGCTCCGCAACACCGGGAGTGTAGGCCAAAGCCAGAGCCTCGCGGGACTTTACATCCGTCTTGGACTCGGTCGTCAATTTTCCTTTCCATTCTTCATGTAACTGTAACGCCTTTTCTGCATTTGTCATGATCTTTCTTTCCTTTCTGTCTTAAAACCGCTGCGGGCGGATATTCTCCGGACTGCAAGAACCCATACTTTCTGTATATGGATGATACAGGGTTTTGCGAATCTGCGCTTTCCCTAGTTTATCATTAAAAAAAGAGGCATACAAGAGCGGAGAAACATCAAAAACTTTTTGTTTGCAATCGGAGATAATTTGTGTATAATTTGAGTGCGGTATTTCGTGCCGCGGTAACATCTGAATTATCTATACATTTGATCGTTTCATTTGTCTTGAGAGTTTTATTACTTTGAGTTTTCAGATATACAATCCATGAAATGAATTGGGAGTGTTTTTATTTTTAACAACGATGTCTTATAGAAATGAAGGTTCGCGCTGTGTTTGCAGGGCGTGATCCTTGCTGTCCCGCAGGCGGGGCGGAGAGAGGAGATTTTGTACTTATGGATAATGAGAAGCTTTTTGATCTCGACAACATGCGCCAGAGATATGAGGGGATATCCCTTGTCGCGTTAAGGGATATGGCCAAAGCACGTGGACTCAAAGGCACCAGCGGGATGAAAAAAGCGGCGCTGATCGAGGTGATGCTGGAGGAGGACCGGAAGCACAATGAGGAGACGATCCGCAATCAGGTTCGCCGTCAGATCGAAGCTGTTGATGAGCGAAAAAATGCTTCGGGGGAAGGAAAAGAGAAAAGAGAAGAAAAAGGGATCGAAGAGGGAACTCCCGCAAGCAGAGGCGGCAGACCGGAGAATGGTCAAAGAAGAGACGTACGCGCCAGGAAGTTAATTTCCAGAACGGCGTCGCAGGAATCTCAGGGTCGGGGTGAACACGCAACCAGAGGAGAGAGATATACAAAAGAGGAGCAGGGAGCGCAAAACACCCAGACTGTTTCGATGCCTCAGACAACGCAAAGTACCCAGAATACGCAGACTGCGCAGAATGCCCAGAATACACAGAATACACAGAATACCCAGTCTGCGGACAGCAGCTGGAGCATGGACAGCGGTAAAGTTGCAAGAGGTATCCTGGAGGTAATGTCGGACGGATACGGATTCATACGCTGCGAGAACTTCCTTCCCGGGGATAATGATGTCTATGTCTCTCCGGCACAGATCAGAAAGTTTGGATTAAAGACAGGTGATGTGCTGGAAGGGCATATGAAAGTCAAGGCATCCACGGAAAAGTTCCAGGCGCTGTTATATCTGACATCCGTCAACGATATGAGTTTTGACGCGCTGGCGAACCGTTACAATTTTGAAGATATGGTTCCGATCTTTCCGAGGGAGAAGATCCATCTGGAAGCTCCGGGAGCACCGGTTTCCATGAGGATCATGGATCTGATCTGTCCGGTAGGCAAGGGACAGAGAGGTATGATCGTTGCCCAGCCCAAGGCCGGAAAGACAACCCTGCTTAAGAATGTGGCGAAATCCATTAAGGTCAATCATCCGGAGATCCACATGATCATCCTCTTGATCGACGAACGACCGGAGGAAGTAACGGATATGATCGAAGAAGTGGGCGGTGACGGTGTAGAGGTCATCTATTCCACCTTTGATGAGACACCCGAACATCATAAGAGAGTATCGGAGATGGTCATCGAGCGCGCCAGGCGCCTGGTGGAATACAAAAAGGATGTTGTGATCCTGCTGGATTCCATTACAAGACTGACAAGAGCCTACAACCAGGTGGTTCCGCCAAGCGGCCGGACACTATCCGGCGGACTTGACCCGGCGGCGCTTCATATGCCAAAGAGGTTCTTCGGTGCCGCAAGAAAGATGCGTGAGGGCGGCAGTCTAACGATCCTGGCAACAGCCCTGGTTGAAACCGGCAGCAAGATGGACGATGTGGTTTACGAGGAGTTTAAGGGTACCGGCAACATGGAAATGGTATTGGACAGAAAACTCTCCGAACGAAGAGTCTTCCCCGCCATCGATATCTTAAAATCCAGCACCAGGAGAGAGGATCTCCTGCTTACAAACGAGGAGATGGCGGCTATCGATCATATAAGAAAGGCCGTAAACCTCTCCAGACAGGATGATGTCGTGGATCGCGTGATCGATATGTTTGCCAGAACACATAACAATGAAGAGTTCGTCAGAACGATTCAAAAGATCAATTTTTAAGGTGCCGAGGCGTAAAACATTGGTAAAAAATGTGCTTGCACAGGGAAAATGCCTGTGCTATACTACAAAAGCTGTCTTTAAAACAGTAAGAGTAAGACAAGATTTATGAGGTGAAGATTATGAGAGAAGGAATTCATCCTGAGTACTATCAGGCAACTGTAACATGTAACTGCGGTAATACCTTTGTTACCGGTTCCACTCAGAAGGAGATCCATGTCGAGATCTGCTCTAAGTGCCATCCTTTTTACACCGGTCAGCAGAAGGCAGCTCAGGCTCGCGGACGTGTAGATAAATTCAATAAGAAGTACGGCGTACAGGCTAATTAGTTTGCTTATTTTTGAATGACAGAGGTTGAGGTAGGGTGAACTATCTCAACCTTTTTGTGATACATGGGATTGTAAAACCCGAATACATTTATGAAAAAGCCGGTGGAAGTGATCATAAGGAAAGCGATAAGCTTCCCGGGCTGTTGGCGGAGGATTCGATGGGAAAGAAGAAAAAAAGCGTATACTGCGGAGTGGGCGGGCAGGCTGTGCTCGAAGGAGTGATGATGAAGGCTGCGGACGCCTACGCAGTCGCCATTCGTACGGGAAACGGCGAGATCAAGGTTCGGAAAGCGGAACTGGATTACGATCCGAACAGTATCCTCAGAAAGATACCGTTGATCCGGGGCGTATGTATGATGATCGATTCCCTTTCCCTGGGAATGGGGATTTTGGGGGAGTCGGCGGACTATCTGGACGAAGAGGAGGAAAATCCGGAGGATTCCGTTCTCTATAAGATCTTTGGAGACAAGACGGAAGCCGTTGTCAGTACGGCTACCATGATCTTCTCCTTTCTGGTGGCAATTCTCTTGTTTATGGTGATCCCCTATGCTGTCTCCGAATTTCTCGGGAAATGGTTAAAAAACGAATCCCTGATCTTAATCATTGAAGGTGTGATACGTGTTGTGATCTTTTTGATCTATGTAGCGGGCATTGCGCTTATGAAGGATATCCGCAGACTCTATATGTATCACGGAGCGGAACACAAGGTGATCAACTGTATCGAGAGCGGAAAGGCTCTGACGGTGGAAAATGTAATGTCGACCACCCGTTTTCACAAGCGTTGCGGTACAAGCTTTATGCTGCTGGTGGTACTGATCGGTATCGTGGCATGCTTTTTCATCCGTACGGATTCGTTTCTGTTACGGATCGTTTTCCGTCTGCTCCTGATCCCCGTGGTGGCAGGAGTAGCTTACGAGCTGATCCGCTTAGCCGGTACCAGGGACGGGATCTTGCTGGATATCATATCGGCTCCGGGACTCTGGTTACAGAGAGTGACGACCAAAGAGCCGACGGAGGATATGGTGGAAGTCGGCATTGCCGCCGTGGAAGCGGTCTTTGACTGGGAGAAATTCCAGACGAAGAATTTTAAAAAGAAGAAACGCAAAAAGACAGAGACTCTTGAAAACGGTGAGATCGTCGATCTCGGAGAAGAAACCGTGGAGATCGACGTGCTTGAAGTTATGGAACGTTTAAATGATGCCGAAGGGATTTCGAAAGATGAGTGAAGGAGAGGTAAAACCTTTTGCGTCACTGAAAGCGGAGAGTTACAGAGCGCTTTGCAATCGCGCCGCGCTATACCTGGAGGAATACGGGATCGATGACGCCGGTATCGACGCTGCGCTTTTGATGGAGTATGTCTACGGAGTGGATCGTCGGAGTTTCCTTTTAAGAGGTGAAGAGGAGGCTGATCCGGATAAGTTTGATGAATATAGCTGTCTTCTTTATAAGAGGGCTCGGAGGATCCCTTTACAGCATCTGACCGGAGTGCAGAATTTCATGGGGCTTGATTTTGAAGTTTCAGAGGATGTGCTCATTCCGAGACAGGATACGGAGATATTGGTGGAGGAGGTTCTTAAAGATAATATTTCTTCTGCCTCGGTCCTCGATCTTTGTACGGGAAGCGGATGTATTCTCATAAGCCTTATGCATTACGCGAGCAGTGTTCGCGGAACGGGAGTGGATCTGTCGGAAGCCGCTCTTCGGATGGCTGAAAAAAACGCGTCCGCTCTTTGCCCGGAATGCGAAGACAGGCTTATCTGGATCTGTGCGGATCTCTATGAGGGGGTGGACGGTAAGTATGACTATATCGTTTCAAATCCGCCTTATATCGCAAGTGATGTCATTTCTGACCTTATGGAGGAAGTTAGAGATCACGATCCGCTTATGGCGCTGGACGGCGGAAAGGACGGACTGGATTTCTACAGACGCATCATCGAAGGAGCCGCAAGGCATTTGAATCCCGAGGGAAAGATCTATTTGGAGATCGGTTTTGATCAGGGTGAGAGTGTCGCTGCGCTTTTAGAGAAAGCCGGCTTTACGGATATATGTGTTGTTAAAGATTATAACGGCCTTGACAGAGTGGTGAAGGCAAGTTGCGTATAAAAGGAATGGAGAAATAGTATGTTTGATAAACTGGAAGATCTTCTGCGAAGATTTGAGGAGATTTTAAACGAGCTCTCGGAACCGGATGTGGCGAACGATCAGAAGCGTTTCCGGGATCTGATGAAAGAGCAAAGCAATCTGACCCCGATCGTGGAAGCATACAAGGAATACAAGAAGAGCACGCAGGATGCGGAAGACGCGCTCCTTATGCTGTCAGAGGAAAAAGATCCCGACATGCGTGAGATGTTAAAAGAGGAATTAAATGATTCAAAAAAGAGAACGGAGGAGCTTGAACACAGATTAAAGATCCTGCTTTTACCCAAGGATCCCAACGATGACAAGAATGTCGTAGTGGAGATCCGTGCCGGTGCCGGCGGTGATGAGGCGGCGCTTTTTGCTGCCGAACTCTACAGGATGTACGCGCATTATATAGAGACGAAACACTGGAAGATCGAGTTGGTCAATGTCGAGGAAACAGGGATCGGCGGCATGAAGGAAGCGGAATTTATGGTCAGCGGCCAGGGTGCCTACTCCATCCTGAAATACGAGAGCGGAGTACATCGTGTGCAGCGTGTGCCGGAAACGGAATCCGGCGGCCGTATCCATACCTCCACAGCCACGGTTGCCGTAATGCCCGAGGCAGAGGAAGTGGACGTACAGATCGATGAGAAGGATTACCGTATCGATGTTATGAGAGCGAGCGGAAACGGCGGTCAGTGTGTCAACACAACGGATTCCGCTGTACGACTGACACATTATCCTACAGGTATCGTAATCTACAGCCAGACGGAAAAATCACAGATCCAGAATAAGGAAAAGGCATTTGCCCTTCTTCGCGCAAAACTCTACGACCTGGAGTGCCAGAAGGCGCATGACGCGGAAGCGGATGCCAGAAGAAGCCAGATCGGTACCGGGGATCGTTCGGAGAAGATCAGAACGTACAACTTCCCGCAGGGCCGTGTGACCGACCATCGTATCGGATTGACGCTTTATAAACTGGACAGGATCATGGACGGTGATATTCAGGAAATACTGGACGGATGTATAGCAGCGGATCAGGCGGCAAAATTAAGCCGTATGAACGAGGAGAGTCCCGCATAGGAAACGGCGGATAAGGATGATGAGAGGAAATAAGAAAGAGAAAATCGAAAATCTTTCCAGGGCAGAGAGAAAGAAACGGTGGATGCTTTATCAAAGTCTTCGAAATGCCTTTGCGGTTATTTTCTTTATCAGTATGTTCGTTCTCATGATCGTTCTGGTGAAACACATGATCGACGATCACAGGACGAGGAAACAGACGGAAGAATTAAAGCAGATCCGTGAAATGGCTGCGCAGGAAGTGGGAGTATCCGGAAATACACCGGCAGCGGCAGAAAATGCTTCGGATTCCGCTTCGGAGGATGTGACCGAAGCAGAGGTTAAGGAAGAGGAGATCATCGACTGGGATACCTACACCTATCAGATACTGCCTGAGTACAGGGAATTGCATGAGATCAATCCGGATATGGTAGGGTGGCTCTACATAGACGGAACAGTCATAGATTATCCCGTGATGCAGACGCCGGAAGATGAATCCTATTATCTGAACCGTGATTTCTACGGAAGTACCTACAGCAACGGAAGCCTGGTGATGTCGGCTGACTGTGTGGTGGGTGTCGGTATGAAGAAATATGACTACTTTAAGGGAACACAGCCCGGGACCAACCTGATCATTCACGGGCATCATCTGATCTCGAAGGAGCTTTTCGGAAATCTTCCCCTGTACGCTTCCGAGGATTACGGCAGGGCGCATAATATCATCTGTTTTGATACTTTGTATGAGACGAGAAAGTATGAGCTGATGGCGGTCTTTCGATCCAGAGTATTTACGGTCGATGACAATGTGTTTAAGTTCTATCAGTTTACGCAGGCGGATACGGAAGAGGAATTCCTGAATTTTTACGACAATGTAAAGAGAATGTCACTTTATGACACCGGGGTGACGGCGGAGTTCGGAGATGAGTTTATAACACTCTCCACCTGCTCGTATCAAGTGGAAAACGGAAGATTTGTTGTGGTGGCTAAGAGAATTGAGTAGCAAAAACATTTTAAACACGCGCCAAAGAGAGCCCGAAGGGACTTAAAGAGTCCCGGTGGCTCTTTTTTATTTGCTCACGGTAGACGGTGGGGGTGCATCCCAGATACTTTTTGAAGATCTTGTTGTAATAACTGGGATTGTTAAATCCGATGGACGCACTTAAAAGTGAGATCGATTCTGCCTGCGGAGCGTTTTTCTGCATCATCCGGGCAGAGATATAGATACGGTATTGTAACAGATAATCAAAGGGACTCATGCGAAGAGTTCGTTTGAAACAACGGCAGCATTCACTTTTGCTGAGCGGTATGCTCTCGGCAATATCGTTAAGGGTAAGAGGCTTCGTGTAGTTGTTGTGTATAAAGCGGATCGCTTCGAGAACGCGTGATTCGTCCGTAAGTGCCTGCAGGTTGCCGCCCGGGAGCGGATGCCGGCGGAGATTGTCCATTAAGGACAGCCACAAAAGGCAGAGCTGGCTTTTGGTTACAAGTTCGAAGCCGAAGGCTTTGTTTAAGTTGGCATGTAAGATCGTGGTAACACAATCCATGACCTGTCTGCCGGCGGTATCTTCCTCCGTAAGGACCACAAACGGGAAAGCCGCGCTGTCGATTAAGGGAAGGTAATACTTGTCGGCAAGATAGGAATCCGTGTTTTCAAACAGATACGAGGGGTGGAAAAGGATGGAAAGGATAACAGTCTCCGGTGTTAAGGGATGGATGGAATGGATGCGGTTACGGTTGATCCAGATCGCGTCCTCCGCGTTTAAGATAACATCTTCCTCGCCCACGCTAAAAGAAGCACACCCGCTGCGGACAAGGTCGATCTCCATCTCCTCGTGCCAGTGCCAGCGCACCCGGTTCATATACATACGATCCAGATCCACATAGTAGATCCCGACGGGGTAGTCGTGGTTGGTGTGTTCGGCAAAATCCTCCGCTATATTCCATTGTCCGCTCGTCTGTTCCGCCATAGTCAGATTATACCACAGAACCCCGAAAGAATGGTGGAAATGCGCTTTGAAAAAAGATAAAATGATGTAAGGGTGTGGAAGTGGGGCAAGCGAAAAGAAACAAGCGGCAAAAAACAAAAATAAAAATGGGGAGAAAAGAGTTATGGCAAAAGAGGTTAAAACGAAAGCGAAAACAAACGGAAAAGTTTCCGCAAAAGAGACAGAAGCAAGGATTGAGGTATTGCTTAACGAGTTAACACTGGATGAGAAGATCCGTATGATCCACGCGTCGGAGTTTTTTAAATCGGGGGATGTACCGAGATTAAATATTCCGAAGATATCCACAAACGACGGTCCGATGGGAGTTCGAAACGATTTTGAACCGGCATCATGGGATACGATCGGAACGAGCGCGGATCTGGTGAGTTATATGCCCAGCAATACGGCGCTTGCCTCCACATGGAATCGAGAGCTGGCGAAAAATGCCGGCCTTGTACTGGGAGAGGAAGCGAGAGGGCGCGGAAAAGATATGATCCTGGCACCGGGTATCAATATCAAGAGAAATCCTCTTTGTGGCAGAAACTTTGAGTATATGAGTGAGGATCCGTATCTGATCGCGGAGATGGTGGTTCCTCTGATCGAAGGGATCCAAAAGAGTGATGTTTCCGCGTGTGTAAAGCACTTTGCCTGCAACGCGCAGGAGACAAACCGTCTCTGGGTCAATGTGGAGCTTGACGAGAGAACCTTACGGGAGATCTATCTGCCGGGATTTGAAGCAGCGGTAAAGAAGGCAAAGACGCATGCGTTGATGGGAGCCTACAACCTTTTCCGCGGGGAACATGCCAGTCAGAACAAGGAACTCTTAACCGACATCTTAAGGGATGAGTGGGGGTATGACGGTCTGGTCGTTTCCGACTGGGGTGCCGTTCATGAGACGATTGCGGCCGCAAAGAGCGGACTGGATATTGAGATGAGTGTGACATCGGACTTTCAGTCGTATTTCCTGGGTGAACCGCTTAAAAAGGCTTTGGAAGAGGGAACGGTATCCGTGGAGGATATCGATAAAAAGGTGCGCAATATCATTCGTTTTATGCTGCGTGTACGAATGATCGAGATCGGTTTAAAGGAAACGGCAAAGAAAACCGTGCCCGTGGTGGAGCATCCGGTGGATCGAAATCCCGGCTGTTACGATACCATCGATCATCATGAGAAACTTCTGGCAGCGGCAAGAGAGTCGATCGTTCTTTTAAAGAATGAAAAGAAGCGGCTTCCGTTGGATGCCGGCAAGACAAGAAAGATCCTTGTGGTGGGAGCCAACGCCGATAAGATGCATGCAAACGGTGGCGGAAGTGCCGAAATCAAGGCCTTGTATGAAGTAAGTCCGCTGCTTGGGATCACGAAGGAAGCCGGCGGAAATGTCGTAGTGAAATATGTTCCCGGATATTATGTACGGCCAAAGCAGAAGTATGAGGCTACGGAGGCAGACTTAAATATAGAAGGATACGGTGCTGATAAGGATCTGTTGCCGGAACTTAAAAAGTTGTATGACGAAAAGAAAGGGACATCTGCCTTTAAGTATACAAAGGAAGAAAAGGCTAAAAAGAAGGAGCTCCTGAACGAGGCGGTAGCGTTAGCCAAAGAGTATGATGATGTGATCATCGTAGGCGGTCTGGATCATGATTTTGATGTGGAAGGTCAGGACAGGACGGAAACGGGAATGAAGCTTCCGTATGATCAGGACATTTTGATCGAAGAAGTGCTTAAGGTGAACCCGAAGGCTGTTGTAGTGATGATGGCAGGCAGCCCGGTGGATATGCGCGCATGGTCTGACAAAGCGCAGGCAATCCTCTGGATGAGTTATAACGGTATGGAGGGCGGCACCGCTTTGGGAGAGGTGATCTTCGGAAAGGTTAATCCGTCCGGAAAGCTGCCTGAGACTTTGCCAGACTGCTATGAGGATACGCCGGTAGCAAAATACGGTGATTTCCCGGGAAGAAAGTTAAAGTCTTCGGAGTACGGAAAGATGAATGCGTACAGAACGCAGACATTCAGAGAAGGTATCTTTGTCGGATACCGTTATTATGATACCTTTGATGTGCCGGTTCAGTACTGTTTCGGTCATGGTCTGTCGTATACACAGTTTAAATACAGTGCTTTAAGCGTTACCCCTAAGGAAGGAAAGGCGCATTGCTATGAGGTATCCTTTACCCTTAAGAATACCGGCAGGGTTGACGGAAAGGAAGCCGTACAGGTATACGTCGGCGAAAAAGATCCCGGAAAAGAGAATCCAAAGAAAGAACTGAAGGCGTTTGATAAGATCTATGTAAAGGCCGGAGAGGAAAAGAAGGTTACGCTGCTCTTAACGGAAGATGCGTTTAAGCACTACGATGAGAAGACCGGCTGGTATGTAAGAGAAGGGCAGACAAAGATCTATGTAGGCGCTTCCGTGGCGGATATCCGGCTTATGAAAGAAATCACTGTGTAAGACTTTATCACACGGATCCAAAACGCGTTAAGGTCTTTTTGGAATCCGTGTCGGAAGGAAAAGAAGTATGGAGAAAATTTGATCCCGATTTTAAAGAATGTATCATGAAGAAAAAGTATAAGATTGATGTGGATTGCGCAAATTGCGCCAACAAGATGGAAGACGCAGCCAAGAAGACAAACGGTGTTAAGGATGCTACCGTAAACTTTATGGCATTGAAGATGATTGTGGAGTTTGAGGAAGGCGCAGATGCTAAGGCTGTTATGCAGGATGTTCTGGCAAACTGCAAGAAGGTTGAGGATGATTGCGAAATCTTCCTGTAAGGAAAACTTTATGCAGGGAAATCTTCCTGTATGAGATTTTCTCATGAGATTTTCCCATGAGAAGATCTTCTCGGATGAGATGTAAAAGTACATACATATTTCGTTGGCAGGGTTGGGGGCAAAGGATTTTGCCCCCAATGTTATGATAGGGAATCGCAGGTATTGATTATGAATAATAAACAGAAGAAAATGTTAGTCCGCATCATTGTGGCAGCTGTACTGATGATCGTGCTAAAGATTGCGTATTCTTTTTGGGGAGAAGTCCCCGAGGGAGAAACGGGAGAGCCGCTTATCCGGGAACCGATCTGGTTTTTCCTGTATCTGATACCGTATCTGGTGATAGGGTATGACATTTTAAAGAAGGCATTTAAAGGTATCTTAAACCGCCAGGTGTTTGATGAAAACTTCCTGATGGCAGTGGCAACGATCGGCGCTATCGCGATCGCTCTGATCGAGAAGAACGGCGACTATACGGAAGCGGTAGCCGTTATGCTCTTTTACCAGATTGGTGAGCTTTTCCAGAGCTACGCGGTCGGAAAGAGCCGTCGAAACATTAGCGACCTGATGGATATCCGTCCGGATTATGCCAATATCGAAAAGGACGGAGCGATCGAGCAGGTAGATCCCGATGAAGTCGAGATCGGAAGTATCATCGTGGTTTCACCCGGAGAAAAGGTTCCGATCGATGGCGTGATCGTAGAGGGTAAGAGCAGTCTGAATACCTGCGCACTGACGGGGGAGAGCCTTCCCAGGGATGTAAGTGTAGACGAAGAGGTTATCAGCGGCTGCATCAATATGACCGGAGTGTTACGGATCCGTACCACAAAGGAATTCGGCGATTCAACGGTTTCAAAGATCCTGGATCTGGTGGAAAACTCTTCCTCCAGAAAATCGAGATCGGAGAATTTTATATCGAAGTTCGCAAAGTATTATACACCTGCCGTTTGTATCGGCGCACTTTTACTGGCTATTCTGCCTCCGCTTGTATCGGGCTTTATCCTGGGAGGCGGATTTACCTGGGGCGTATGGGTCTATCGCGCGTTAACCTTCCTTGTTATCAGCTGTCCCTGTGCACTGGTGATCAGTATACCGCTCAGTTTCTTTGCCGGTATCGGCGGCGCCGGACATGAGGGAATCCTGATAAAAGGTTCCAATTACCTGGAGGCTCTTTCACAGGTTAAGACGGTTGCTTTTGATAAAACCGGTACGATGACCAAGGGCGTGTTTGAGGTAAGCGGCGTTCATCACAGCGAGATGGAAGACGAGGATCTGCTTCGCTATGCTGCTATGGCAGAGTGTTATTCATCCCATCCCATCAGCCGGAGCCTGAAAAAGGCATACGGTAAAGTGATCGATGAAAAGAAAGTAACGGATGTGGAGGAAATCGGCGGTGGCGGCGTGGTCGCAACCATAGAAGGAAAGAGAGTGGCTGTCGGAAACACGCGTCTGATGAACCGGATCGGCGTAGAACCGATCGAGTGTCACCACATAGGAACGATCGTGCATGTGGCGATCGACGAAAAATATTGCGGACATATTCTGATTTCTGATATTATTAAACCGACAGCAGCCGAGGCAATCGCCTGCCTGCATGCGAAGGGAATTAAGAAAACCGTAATGTTGACCGGAGACGCGGCCAAGGTCGGGCAGACGGTTGCTAAGGAACTTGGGATCGATGAAGTAAGATGTGAGCTTTTGCCTGAGCATAAGGTGGATGAAGTGGAGCGTCTGTTAAAGGAACTTTCCGGAACGGAGAAGTTAGCCTTTGTCGGAGACGGTATCAATGACGCACCGGTGCTTTCAAGAGCGGATATCGGAATTGCCATGGGAGCGCTTGGATCGGATGCGGCGATCGAGGCGGCGGATGTTGTACTTATGGATGACGATCCCGTGAAGATTTCCAAAGCCATCGGTATTGCGCGTAAGTGTATGCATATTGTATATGAGAATATCTATTTTGCCATCGGCGTTAAGATCCTCTGTCTGATCCTGGGCGCGGTCGGTATCGCCAACATGTGGCTGGCTATCTTTGCGGATGTCGGCGTGATGGTAATTGCCGTACTTAATGCGGTCCGTGCCCTGTTTGTAAAGAAGGTATGATCCCTTTTCACTTTCGGACGGGAGGAAAAACACGTCGAAACATGGGAAGAAAAAATGAGGAGGGTAAAAAGCAAAATGGAAAAGAAAGAGAACCGCTCGGAAGACGGTCAGATACATGAGGATCTGGTTAAACGGCTGACGGCCAATATGCCGGATGAGACGGGGTTATATGACCTTGCGGAATTGTTCAAAGTGTTCGGTGATTCCACCCGGATCAGGATCATGTACGTTTTGTTTGAAGATGAGGTATGCGTATGCGATATCGCTGCGACTCTTAATATGACGCAGTCGGCCATATCGCACCAGTTACGTATTCTGAAACAGAATCGCCTGATCAAGGGAAGAAGGGACGGAAAATCCATATATTATTCGCTTGCGGACGAGCATGTTCGCTCCATCATCGCCATGGGCAGAGAACATCTCGAGGAAGATGATTGAGGCTTTTTTGCAGAGGATTTTTTCGTAAGCGGGTTACGAAGCATTTTATAAAAAACGGCCGGTGATTGTACATAATAACAAGAAACCGGTCGTTTTTTTGGAAAAACACGGGATAATCACGAAAGTTTACGTAGTGACAAAGAAATCATATTTTGCTACAATGTGTTATCGTAAAAATAGGGAATCCCCTTAAAAGAGGGATGGAGTTTTCTGTTATGAAGGAGGAGAATTATGAAAAAGGCAGTAAAAATGCTGGCAGCAGCCGGCGTGCTTTCGCTCGGGATTCTTACCGGGTGCGGAGCAACAACGGAGTCCGTTGTGGAGAAAATGTTTGAAACGGAGATGAATTCCTTTGCCGCTGATTCGGATATCGCTGTGGATGTGGAGCTCTCTGTCGGAGAGGGAATGTCTTTCGACGCAAACGTTAAGGGCACGGTTACGATGGAGATGATGTCGGAAGATGAAGAAAATTCGGCTGTACATATGCTCTCCGATCTGACCGTAAAGGCTATGGGCGAGAAGAGGGATGTTGATTACGAAGCCTACACGATCACAGAGGATGGTGAGACCACCATGTACACCTACGACGCGGATGAGGATGTGTGGTACTTTGAAGTATCCGAGCTTACCGAAGGGCTGGATGAAAGGACCATGGGTAAGATACGCGATGCAGTTAAGGATGTACTTTTGGAGGCTGCGCTGGAAAAGAAACTGGAAGATGTAAACGGTGAGAAGTGCTATGTGTTAAAGCTGGATACAACACTGGATGCTTTCAGCAAAGTGATCGAGATAGCTTATAAAGCGAGTGCGGATGCCATCGAAGAGACCGGCGTGGATTTCTCGCTTGATGACATCGAAGATATTCTGGAAACCATTCATGTAAATCTGACCTATTATGTCTCCAAGGACAATGGTTATCTTGCTCGTACGGTCATCGATCTGAGCGAAACGGATGGGGATGATCTGGTAGACGCGATCAATGAGGCATACGGCGATATGTTTGGAGGATTCATTGATTTTGATGAGGTTGCGATTGATATAAGTTCCCTTTCGTTTGATATCACCTACAGCGGTGTAAATGATACGGATGTATCCGTTCCAAGAGATGTAGAGAAGAATGCGGTAGAAAAAGCATCTTTTGATTGGGATGACGAGTATGCCGATTTTGGTGATAATACTGATCTTGACAGCGTTGACACTGTATATGTGGAGGAACCGGCAGCTACCGATCCGGACGTTACGGATTATGGTTATGATAACTATGACGGCAGTGTGTATGTGGATTTTGACGGCTCTGTTGAGTTGCGGAGCTACTATGATGATTCTTACCTTATGTGGGTTTACCCGATCGATGACAATTGGGAGGCTGATACGATCTATTCTTCCAACAACCGTATTTACTTCAACTATCAGGGTAATGAGGATATCTATATTACAGTTGACGCCCTGTTGGACGACATGACCAAGGATTATATTGTCAACGGTGTGGAGCCTTCCGCTGAATATGTTGACGGTCTGGTTGATTATGAAGCATCTATGCAGCCGATCGATCGTATGTACTGGGGCAGCCTGGATGCATGGTATCTGCATGAAGAGTATACCTTCGATGACGGAACCAGCAGCATTTATGACAGTGTTGTCATTTCCTATGTAGATGCTGACGGAGCAGATGAGTACATCGTATGCTACTTCCCGGATGAGGTTTGCGGCAACTGGACGGTGGATGACTACAATGAGGCTGCTTTGGCAATCTTTAACTAAGGAATACGTATCAGAAGGAGTGTAAAGTCTCTTTCGGGTATATAAAAAAGGAGAATGAAATATGGACAGAGTAAAAGATTTATGGGATGCATTGGATGATGTGGCAACGATCCGCAAGAGAGAATTGTTCTTTGAGTTTTTGACGGCTGTACTGGCAGGAATCCTGTTCGGCATTCTCTTTAGCCCGAAGTCCACGATGCAGATCGGAAGCAACAATGGGAACGGAAACTGCGGAGGCGACGACAACTGCAAAAAACGCAGAAAAAAATGCGCCAAGGAAAAGGAAGAGACGGATTCCGTTATCGTGATCGAGTAAGTTTTGGACGACCCATGGCAGAGTGCTGTGGGTCGTTTTTTACTTACGAAAGAGAGAAGCAAAATGTTTGAACGTGTTTTTTACAGCATCTACGGATTGTTTTCGGGAAAACTGAACAGTGATCTTGCGGGAGAGCAATACACTCAAAACGTCCTGTTCTGGGAAAACTATAAACAGGAGCAGACGAAGGGTCGAAAGAAAAAGGATACCCGCTATCTGGAGAATCAGCATCGTTTTGGGGGAATGGTCTACGGAAAGGCAAATCGTTTGGAACAACGGCTTTTCTTTAAGGGTAAGGCTCTGACGGCGGCGGATAATTGCTGTGAAGTGATCGCTGTATACAATGTGCTGCAATCCCTTGAGGAAGATCGGGAAGATGCGGATTTTCCGGAACTGTTACGTGCCTTTTCAGGGAAAGGGATTGCGGCAAAAGGAGTGTTCGGTACTACACCGCAGGCAATGATCGCTTTTATGAAAGAGCGCGGATACGAAACGGCTGTTTTAAAAGCCACAGGGATCACACGCGCAGCCTGCGACAGAGTCGAAGAGGAGTACGCGGCTTTCTTTTATGTGTGTTTTAACGAAAAAAACAGACCGTGGAAAATGATCCATACCATGGCTGTGACAAAAGAAAACCACGCGTTTGTCCTTCATAATGATCTTGAAGGAAGCCGCGTGGCCGATCATCTGTATGATCTGATCTGCGGATACAACAAAGGTATCAACGGACCGATCGTATTGGTTGCTGTCCGCAGGTAATGAATCTGCTGCTCAAATATTGAATCGCAAATATTTTGATGCAAGTATGCGATCACAAAGAAACATCATATCATGCAATGGATAAATTCCAGGTAAGTCCGTAGAAGGATTCCATGCACTTGCGGATCTCGTCCATCATTCCATGGCAGGCTGCATCCTCGGTGTCATAGTGGAGAACACCGACCTTGGCGTTGGCATCGGAAAAGTATACTTCCCATCCGTCGGAGGTATCTTCCAGACAGATCTTATTGTATTCTTTCTGCCCGATGCTGTAGAGAGCAGGGGGAACCATATGCTCCCGGAAAAAGGTATCAAGGTCTTTTTTATTCATACGGCACTCCTTTCTGCGCTTCTTAACGCGATGTATGGATGAATATACTTTGGTAAAGTAATAACTGACGTTTGATGTAGTTTTGATTACTACATAAACTATAACATTTAACTACAAACTATGCAATACTTTTTGTTATAGTTTTTTTGATTGTGCAGGGTATAGGGATGTGGTAAAATGTAAGGTGGTTTTATATATTTTCATAATGAGAGGTAACAACAATGAAAGAATTATCAAAGCTCTTAGGCTACAGAAAAGAAATCCGTGTATTGGATGCAACGCTTCGCGACGGCGGGTTGGTAAACAACTTCTATTTCAGCGATGATTTTGTACGCGCGCTGTACGCAACAAACATCAAGGCAGGCGTAGACTATATGGAGCTTGGATATAAAGCCTCTAAGGATATGTTTGATGTAGATAAGTTCGGAAAGTGGAAGTTTACGGATGATGATGATATTTTTAAGGTGATCGGAGAGAATCGTGATACGGGCTTAAAGCTTGCAGCCATGGCCGATGTCGGAAGAAGTGACTACAAGAAGGATATCCGTCCGAGGGAAGACAGTCCGCTCGATCTGATCCGTGTTGCAACCTATGTAAATACGATTCCCGAAGCGATCGATATGATCGAAGACGCAAAGAATAAGGGTTATGAAGTCAGTGTAAATATCATGGCTGTCTCCAATGCGCAGGAATCTGATATCCGTGTTGCCCTGGAGATGTTGGGAAATTCTCCTGTTGACGCGATCTATATCGTAGACAGCTTCGGTTCCCTCTTCCCTGAGCAGATCGCGCGTATTGCGGATCTGTACTGCGAGTATGGAACGAAATACAACAAGGAGATCGGTATTCATGCTCATAATAACCAGCAGCTGGCATTTGCCAATACGATCGAGGCGGTCGGCGACGGAGTAAACTGGCTTGACGCTACATACAACGGTATGGGACGCGGTGCCGGCAACTGCATGATGGAGCATCTGATCGGATTTTTACATAACCCGAAGTACAATCTCTATCCCGTTATCCGTTTCATCGAGGAGCATATGGATGAGGTCAGAAAGAACGGTGCCGTTTGGGGATATGACCTTCAGTACTATTTTACCGGAATGTTAAACCAGCACCCGCGTACGGCGATCGCTTTTACGGCCGAAGGACGTAAGGATTACAGCGATTATTACAAGGAGCTGATCTTCCACGATTGAAGGAAGGCAGGGATGGACGCCCTGATTTTTGAGGATTTTTAATGTGATAAGCACCATCTTTTTCATAAATATCACATTTAATCATATCAAATGGTGGATGATGTGGTCCTCTTGGTGGCTCCATTTCGTCCATAAAATCATCAAATATACTATCTAAATAATATTTTTTCATTGGTAACATATACATTCCTCCTTTGCCTTTGTTACAATTTAGTTATACTACTTATTTTAGCACTTGTCAAGTTAAAGTGCTAATTTTATAAAAATTTCTTTAAACTATCTATTACATCTTGTTGAAATCCTAAAAACTCTTTAGCAAATTTTAATTCATCTTTTCCTACTTCATTTTCATATTGATGAATCTTTTTTTCCATATCAATGGTTCCCATACTTATTCCTTTTATTAACATGTCAGCAATACTAGAATCACTATTATCTTTCTTTACTTCCATTTTAATTCCCACTCTAGCACCTGCTTTAGCCATCATGCCATCATACTCTAAATCACATTTATTTTTCTTTAAAGCTGACTGTACTTTTTTTAAATATCTTTCATATCCTTTTAAAATATCTTCAACTGTAGTTTTTATTTTATTGTCTCTATCTTTTAAATCATCTAATAGTTTTTCTAAACTAAAAACTGACATATCACTATCTTTTAAAATATGTTTATATAATTCATATTTTTCTTTCATATTATCTCCTCCACTATTATATAGGTAGATTATTTATAATTTTAAACAAAAAGAAATAAAATTAATTATTTCTTTTATTCATTATTACCATATATATCTAGTTCATAAATATACTTCTGTTTACTATTAATTTTTTTAACTAAATCTCTTATCTTAAAAAAATTTAATTCATATTTTTCATTTTCTCTTTTTAA
>CALDIE010000095.1 GCA_937901625.1 uncultured Lachnospiraceae bacterium | reverse complement strand
ATATTCCGTATACAGTCCCTGATCGATCTGACCGGAAACCATACAAAACTTTACCAATTCATTAAACAACTCATTCCGGTTGTCGTTTAACTCCATCATCGAACTTCTTACCATAGTCAGTATTTCCTTTCAAAAAAGCCCTCAGCCGCTGCGGCTGTATTCATAAAAAGATCAACGGATCTTTTCCGGCAATCCCACTTTCTTCTGTACTTTACGCAATGTCTTATTGGAATAATAGGAAGCCTTTATAGCATTTTCCTTGATCACGGAATCCAAAAACGCCTTGTCTTTGGAGATTTCCTCTACTCTTTGCTGAAGGGGACGAAGTGTATCCACAACCGCCTCTCCGACAGCCTGTTTAAAGTCTCCGTAGCCTTTTCCTTCAAATTCTTTTTCGATCTCTTCCGATGTTTTACCGGTGCAAGCACCGTAAATATCCATCAGATTGGAGATGCCGGGCTGTTCTTCACGATAACGTACACAGCCTTCGCTGTCCGTTACGGCTCTCTTAAACTTACGCATGATCGTATCCGGATCATCCATCAGATAAATGGACGCATTCGGATTTTCGTCGGACTTGGACATCTTCTTATCCGGTTCCTGAAGGCTCATGATCTTTGCCCCTGCTTTTCCCAGATACGCTTCGGGTATGGTAAACACATCTCCGTAGATAGCATTAAAACGCTGCGCGATATCTCTTGTGATCTCCAGGTGCTGCAACTGATCCTTTCCCACGGGAACAACATCCGCCTGGTATAAGAGGATATCAGCGGCCATCAAAACGGGATAGGTAAAGAGTCCGGCATTGATATTATCCGCATGTTTTGCGGACTTATCCTTAAACTGTGTCATTCGGTTTAATTCGCCCATGTAGGTAAAACAGTCAAGGATCCATGCCAGCTCCGTATGTCCGCTTACATGAGACTGATAATAAATACAGTTCTTCTCAGGATCCAGTCCGGCTGCAATGTATAAGGTAAGGAGTTTACGCGCGCGCTGACGTAATTCCGCCGGATCCTGCCGGACCGTCAAAGAATGAAGGTCTACAACAGAATAAAAACACTCATATTCATCCGCGAGAGATACCCAGTTTTTTAGCGCGCCGAGGTAGTTTCCCAATGTAAGGTTTCCGGTTGCCTGCATTCCGCTGAATAATACTTTTTTTCCGTCAATCATGACCTTGTCATCTCCAATTCTGTATATTTTGTCTGCGTATCGTTTGACTTATCTTTCTTTTGTCTGTGTTTCCTGTACTTTTTCTTCTTTCCCTTGTTCAGCACATGCGTTCTGATATAACGAAAAGTAACTTCCTCACCGTAACGGGCGTTCATGAGCAGAAGGATCTCCAGCAAGCGTTTGGTTTGAGGATGCAGCAGATCACTGATATTGCCCTTTTTATAATAAAGATAAGGATCTATATCTCTGTAGGCATCTCCTTTGTAAACTTTAGACGCTGCCAGGCGATCCATATACATCTCTACAATATAACGCTCCGGCATGGGAACCGGCGCCAACACTCCCTTTTTTTCTTCCGGAGAAAAGATAAAGTCGATCCAATATTCAAAATGATGTTTATTTCTTCCCTTATGATGAAGCCATGCGGCGGAATATCCCAGATCTTCGCGTTCGGCATTGTTCGGACTCCGGTACCCCTGATAGTACCTGGCACCACGCAGGAACTCTTCCGGTGAATACTTGGAAAGATCATGCACCAGTCCCTGGTAGTATAAACCGACGGCAAAACAGCCCTTGCATACCAGAAAGCGATGATATGTTATTGTTTTAAAATGGCTGAATGGTTTCAACTCTTTTCCCTCATTTGTATTGCAATTTATGCACAATTCACTCTGTATAATCTTGTTAATAATAGCACAATGCCTTTGTTTTTCCAACACTTTCTTAACCAAAAAATCCACCGCCCGGATAATCGGCAGGGAAAAAACGACGGCAATCACCTTCTTTAGCGAATAATGACCCCGGTAAGACCCGATTCATAGTATAATGAATTACGAAACAACATCCGTTTTATACGGCGGGAAAGAGGCTGCAAATGAGAGTATGCGGGATCATCGCGGAATTTAATCCGTTTCACAACGGACATCAATACTTGATACATAAGGCAAAAGAAATCACATCAGCGGATACGGTGGTGGTCGTTATGAGCGGCGACTTTGTGCAGCGCGGGGAACCCGCTTTGATCGATAAGTATCATCGTACCCGTATGGCTTTAGCCGGCGGAGCCGATCTGGTACTTGAGATACCGGCTCTTTTTTGCCTCGGAAACGCCGGGCAATATGCTTCTGCTGCAGTAAAAATCCTTGAATCGACCGGTAAAGTATCACAAATATCTTTTGGCAGCGAATCCTGCGATACGGGAGCTCTCGTAAGGATCGCAGACACACTTAACGACGATTCGATTTTGATAGAAGACCGCATCAGGTCATTCAGAACAAAAGGCCTGTCTTACCCTGCGGCAAGAGCGAGAGCTTATTCTGAAGTCAGAGCAGATATCACCTGTGCAGACCCTGAGAGCGACCCGGAGATATTAAGCGACATACAGATTCTCAACAGCGCAAATGATATCCTCGCTGTTGAATACATCAGAGCTATGAAGAGCGCAGCACCTGTCGCGATACAAAGAAGAGGCGCGGGCTACAGCGATCCTTACGATGCAGACAGCAGTTTTCAGAGCTCCTCAGCATTAAGATACATGATATTTTCCGGCCGTGATGTTTCTGGGTATATTCCGGGCTTTACCGATGCTGCTCTGCGCGAATGTCATCTGACCGGCCCCGATCACGACAAGTGGTTCGATGCTCTGAGGTATGCTGTGCTTTCAGTTGATAGATCGGAAGAGCACACGTCTGAAC
>CALDIE010000094.1 GCA_937901625.1 uncultured Lachnospiraceae bacterium | reverse complement strand
ATAAACATGGTACATACGATATCCCGTCCATGGTTTCCAAACAGCGCCAGATACAAAAGGAAATAGTACTCAATGTTAAAAAACCAGAGCGTACTTTCCGGTGCCCTGTATAAAGCCGCCCGGATGTTTGAAAACATATAAAACTTATTCCGGATCTTTTCATGCAGAGAATTACTCTCCTTCATAACGATACAATGCTTAAGAACCTTCGCGTGACGCTTCACTTCAGCCGGCATCTGCTGTAAGATCACTTCCGGAGCATAAACCCGTATCTCTCTCCAATCCGAGATCAGCGAAAAGTACTCCGTAAGTACCTTCGGAGCATGACCGACAGCGCATCCGGATGCGTCGCAGCGCCCCTGGTATTCCACCATCGCAACGGTTTTATTCCCGGTTTTTATTTCTTTCCCGTCTTTTGTCATAGGGTCTGATCCTTTTTCTTTGCTTTTTTACTCTTTCGCGCTATACGCGCATACAACGGATACCGTAATAGATCCTAAGCAGCATATGTAACGGCACTATGCCGACCTTTGCCAGCCCGGCCGCGCAGCGGTTTATTTTTCTTGCTTTCGTATCCTTAGCCACACCCCTGCGAAGCCTTTTTATATCCTTGTAGATCAGGTGCAGGAAATGCCTGTTTTCCGGACGTAACGGTGTCTCCGAAAGGATCTGAAAACAGGTGGAAAAATGCCTGCTCTTTGCCGCCTGTATACATTCCGGATGGTTTTTGCGGATAAAACGCACCATTTCCCTGCTGTGCCGGTAATAATCCGGATTCCTTACTCCGGATGTGGAAAACATCGTATTGGTCTTTCTCTGAATATAATGATAGACCTCACGGCTCCCGTAGACGGCTCCGTGTGCCTCTGCAAAAAGCCGGTAGATCGTTCCCATATCCTCCGCCTTTGTCCCCTCAGGGAAAGAAACCTTTTCCCAGAGTTCTCTCCTTGATATCATTCCCCAGGGAACGCTCATATAGTAATTCTGGTAAAGAAGAGTATTTAACGCTTCCTCTCTGTTCATGCTAAAGATCTCTTCCTCTTCCTTTTCGTTTTTCTTTTTCCAGACCTTACTCTCTTCTTCACTTACGCTTGCGTATCCGCCTATGGTGATATCCACAGTTCTTTTACGTTTCTTGTAAAGATCCGTCAGATAATCCAGATAATCCGGTGATACCACATCGTCGCTGTCGATAAAGGCAACCCAAACCCCGTTTGCCTTACGCACGCCAAAATTTCTCGCGGCGGCCGCGCCGAAATTATCCCGGTGAAATACATGTATCCTTGTATCCTTTTTCGCGAACAGATCACAGATCTCTCCGGATCCGTCCGTAGATCCGTCATCCACCAGGATCAGTTCAAATTCCGTATAAGTTTGTTCCAAAACGGACAAAATACAATCCTTTAATGTCCCCTTTGCCTGATACACCGGAACGATCACGCTGACTAAGGATTCTTCCTTTGTCCATTCTTCTTTTGTCCATTCTTCCTTTCCATCCGTTTTTCTGTCATTGCCCATCCGCATCCAACCGTCCTCTTTAAGACTGTTCCGTTCCTATATCGATCCCGTTTTCTTTTAAAAACGCGATCATCTCATTTGCATCTTTAAAATCCTTCTTCCACCCGTGAACGGCATAGGGGATCTTTTTCTCCAATACACGTTCTCTTAAATGATATTCCGCCGCAAACTCCATACCGCACTCCACATCCGCCAGACGGAAATCGGTATGGTTATCCGATCCGAATACGCCAAAGAATATATCCTCATTGCGTTTGATAAACCAATATATTTTTCTAAAGGAATACTCCCTGATCAGGCGAATGCAGCTATCTACCTTCCTTAAGGAAAAACCGCCGTTTCCCATTACGATACCGCTGCCTTTCTTCTTACAGCATCTTACGAAAAACCCTGGAAAACCCCTTTTTTTCGGAAATGTCCACTCCCATATCCTTCTCTCCGGAATCCACGGTGCCCCGTAATAGTCGTATCCCCTGGCGATAAACTCCCCGATCCTGTCTTCATCTCCCCAGATCACGGCATCGGTCTGCGCGATCAAAAGGTACTCATACGCTTTAAATCTCCGGTAGAATTCCACTGAAAGCATCAGATGATTATATCCGCGTATCCCCTTGAAATACTTCGGATCAAAGAATACAAAGCCGATCTCCGGAAATACTTCTTTATAAGCGGTAATATCGAGTCCTTCGGGTGCGATAAAAGAGATATCTCCCTTCGTCAAAACCTTCCGATACCTATTCACCGCAAAAATCTCATCTTCCGGGAGTTTCGTTTTATATACCGGTATCAGCGCAATATAGGATTTTTTTACCGTCTGCTTATCTTCCATCTGCTTCTTTCCAAAGGTCTTCCACTACATCCACGAAGTGTTCCCATGAAAAACGTTCGCTCTCCGAGCGTACATTTTCTCTGAATTCCTCCTCTTTGCCCTCTTCAAAATACCGGATCACCGCGTCTGCGATCGCCTGAGGGTTTTTAGGCTCCACCACATATCCTGTCTTTTGATCCGTTACGGCTTCCGGCAGTCCACCGACAGCCGTGGCAATGACCGGAACATTAAATCCGAACGATATCTGTACGATCCCGCTTTGTGTGGCGGAAACATAAGGACATACCGTCAAGTCGGCCGCCGCGAAATACGGTTCCACCTCTTCATCCGGCACATACCCGTCACGGATCTCAAAAATCTCCTCCGCACCGCTTTTCTGTATCTGTTTTACATACTCTTCCTTATGATTTCCGAAGTCTCCCACGACAAAGATCTTTACGCCGTTAAGCGCCCGGGTGATCATCGGCGCGGCCGTTATCAGATACTCCAGTCCTTTGTATTCCCTTACCAATCCAAAGAATAAAAGGATCTTCTCATCCTGCGCGATGCCTAAACTTTCCCTTGCCTCTTTCTTATCCATCCCCTTTAACCTGAAAGCGTTATAGGTAGGATGTACCGTCCTGCGGTAAGGGCGCTTTGGAAAGAGCTCTTTTAAGTTCTTCTCATCTTCTTTTGACTGCACGATATAAAGGTTCCCGCGCTTCAGTGTCTGTCTGGTAAGCCATCTGTCCAACACGAAACGCTCATGAGGCAAAACATTATGACAGATAAAAAGAACGGGAATCTTTTTTAACCCCCGTAACAGAAAGTGATAACAAGGGGAAAAATACGGATGCCACCAGGATACGATCACAAGATCCGGATTTTTTTCCCGGATCCTGACCTTACTTGATATCCAGTTAAACGGATTGGCCGTATGGATAAGAAATTCAGCATCCTCAATCTCAAATGTCTTATTGCTGTAATCACGTTGCTCCTTCTTAAAAAGCAGGCGCGGATACTGCATCTTATAGGATTCGGTTATGACTTCATATCTTTCCTTTAATGCCCGGACCATCAGTCCCGTATAATGGGAAATACCGCCTTTATAGGGATAGACCGGTCCGATCACTACGATCGTTTTTTCTTTCTTCCCGTCTTTCTTCTTTTCCATTTATCTTTGTCGATACCACTGTTCCAACATCAAAACTTTCCACAGCAGTCTCGATGCCTCCTTTCTCTTCTCGAAGGCGTTTACCAGTTTGCGCAGCGCATCCCTATCCAGATAGCCGTCCCGTACAAGATATGAATCCGTCAGAAGCTCTTTTCTCCACCCGGAGAGCTCTCCTTCATGGAGCCATTTTGTAAGAGGCACGGAAAAACCTTTTTTGGGGCGATCCATCATCGTTTCCGGAACGTAGCGATACAAGACCTCCCGGAGCACTTTCTTTCCGACCTTCCCGTCGTATTTATATTCCGCGGGGAGCGAAAGAGCAAATTCCACCACATCCTTATCCAACATCGGTATCCGGTTTTCAAGAGATACAGCCATTCCCGCCCGATCCACTTTTACCAGTATGTCATTCGGATGATAGAAAAGCAGATCGTCAAGCATCATTGCATCCAGCTCGCCCGGTAAAAGTGCTTCTCTGTTTTCCCGGATGTAATCTTTCGCCAGCAGATCCATCACCGGCGTGACATGCTCAAGCGATTCCTTCATCCTTACGATATTATCGGCCGTAAGGCATACCCCTGCCCGATAGATCTTACCGTTACCGAAGTTTACCTTCGTAAAAGCCTTCCCCAGCCCCGTCCGGACCGGTTGCGGACATTTGCTAACTTTTTTCCAAAGGGGATAGAGTTTTGTATAGGTATTATACCCGCAAAACAATTCATCCCCGGCATCTCCGCTTAGGGAAACCGTCACTTTACTCTTTGCCAGTCTGCTGACGAGAAAGGTCGGGATCTGAGAGGAATCGGCAAACGGTTCCCCATATATTTCGGGGATCATGGGAACGACATCCAGCAGATCTTTTGCGGATACATACTGCATATGATGATCCGTCTTAAGATGCTTTGCGATCTCTCCCGCAAAGGTTGCTTCATCATACTCCGGATCGTCAAATCCGATCGTAAATGTTTTCACCGGTTTGTCGGATATCTGCTGCGCAAGGGCAACCACCGTTGCGGAATCGATTCCTCCGGATAAATAGGTTCCGAGAGGAACATCCGAAATCATCTGCCCCCGGATGGCTTCACGTAAAAGCCGTTCAAGCTCATCTGACGCTTCCTTAAAGCTGCCGCTAAAAGGATTTTTCTTTGCCTTATCTGCCGCCCCGGCCAGATCATAATACTTATGGATCTTTCCCTTTTTCTCATCATAAGTACTCTCATCGTTTCCGATATTTATCTCCAGTATCTCTCCGGGCATTAATTTATAGATGTCCTTATAGACAGATAAAGGCGCCTGAATATAGCCGTAGCGTATCATCTCTGTTACGGCATGAGGCTCGATTTCCGGCTTGTAACGATCCGTCCCGTCTTCGGGATTTGCGTTGGCATATCTTAGATATTCCTCGATGGCAGGAAGTTCAGAAGCATAAATAAACATTCCTCCGGGGAAACCGTAGTACAGCGGCTTCTCCCCTATCCTGTCCCTCGCCAGTTGCAGGACTCTCTCTTTCCGGTCATAAATCGCGATCCCGAACATCCCTTTTGCCATGGAAAGCGTATCCTTAAATCCGTACTTTTCCGCGGCATTTAATAAGACTTCCGTATCGGAATTTCCGCGGTAGCTGATACTGTACCCGTCCGATTCCAGTTTCCTTTTTATTTCATCCGCGTTATAGATCTCTCCGTTAAAACAGATCACATAGCGCTGTGAACCGGACATCATCGGCTGCATCCCGTTTTCCGAAAGATCCCGTATCGCCAGTCGTCTGAATCCCATGACCAGGCTGCTGTGTTCATCGATCCATAAGATCGGAAGAGCACA
>CALDIE010000093.1 GCA_937901625.1 uncultured Lachnospiraceae bacterium | reverse complement strand
ATTATGGCGGCCATCATTGCCTTGATCATCATATACTTCAGAAACGCAAAGAAGTGACCGAAAGGAGCCAAAATTGAAAGCCTGTAAGTTCTGCGGCGCTCAGGTAGAAAACAGTGTACAGCACTGCCCATCATGCGGCTCTGCTGTATTTCTGCATGTCTGTGAAAACTGTGGTACTCATTTTGACAGTGGTTTTTGCCCGAATTGCGGTGTAAAAGCTGGCCAGATAAAGAAGGTCTGTCCAGAGTGTAAGACTGTTTATTTCTCCAATGCCTGCCCCAACTGTGGGTATATGCCTTCCCGACGGCGCTTTGGTGTGTGTATCTTTTTGGCGCCCTCTTTCTGTATTACAGGAAGACCAGAGGATTCCTTCGCATGAAGATCGACAAAGTTGATGAGATGCGTGGGGAGGAATTCGAAGAATGGATCGCGGCCCACTTTAAAAGACGCGGGTACAAGGTGACGATGACAGCCAAGAGCCATGACTACGGTGCGGATCTTTTGCTGTATAAGAGAGGGCATTTGACGGTGGTGCAGGCGAAGCGGTACGACGGGAATGTGGGAGTTGCCGCGGTGCAGCAGGCCTGCGCGTCGATGCGTTATTATGAAGCGGATGATTGTATGGTTGTGACCAATTCCTATTTTACCGAACCGGCGATCGACCTTGCGAATAAAAATGAGGTGGAACTCTGGGATCGGGACGATCTGGTGGAGCAATTTCTTTCATAGATATAACCCGTCTTTCTGCGAAAGACACCGATAGGGTCATGAAACTCTACCCGCTACATCTCTGTTTCAAACTTATCTGCCCGCTATGTCGAAGCAGAGCAAAGAGACAATACCTATAAATTAGCGGGTGCTTTTTGTGGAAAGTAACAAAAAAGTTGACAACACATTTTTTTGCTTAGTGAAATATGCTAATATATACTAACAGTTTTTCCGGCTTAAGTCACCTCGGCTTATATGGAAATCTTAAGTGGTCATTTCGCGATGGCACGGAGTCGGATAGGGGAGTGGTAAGATGAGCAAACGCCTTGGAATATGTGTAAGAAGTATATATGGTGAAGACAGTCATGAAAGAGTCCGGAAGTTTTTGAAAAGGGCACAGGAGGATGACTGGAAGGTATTACTGATGCCGATCGGCATGTCTTTTACATCCTTAAAGAACCAGAACGATGTGTCGATGCTTCCGTTTATAAAGGACGGACCGATGGATGCGCTGATCATCGACTGCGGCCCGGATACATCCCCGGCCTTTTTGAATTCGTCTGTGAAAAAGGCGTTGGATTGCGATATTCCCGTGGCCGTGATGGGCGGCGTTAGCGAAGGCGCGTTTTGTTTGAACGCGGATCGGAATGAGCACATGGCAGGAATGATTCGCCACCTGACCGGTGAGATGCAGCGTAAGAAGATTGCCTTTATCGGCGGCGGCATTCTTTTTGGTGCTATCCATCGTCCGATGGAAAACAGGATCCGTATAGATAAGGCAAATATGTTCCGCAGGCAGATGGAGAGCTACACCGGAAAATGTGAGGATGATCTGGTGTTGGAGTCGTATGATCGCGCGGAAGTCTTAAGGAATTTCCTGATACACTGTATAGAGAAAAGAGGAGAGGATTCCCTGCCACAGCATGAGTATCGTGCGGAGGCTGTTTTGTGTGGAGATGACAATACTGCCATTGCGGTGTGTGAGATACTTGAAGAGATGCACGTTCGTGTGCCGGAGGATATGCCGGTTGCCTGTCTTGGCGAGCGTTCCATCTTAAGCCATACCAACTGGGAAGTGATCACCAACAATGAGGATCTTGACAATAACATTGATCGTATTTTTTCATATCTGAATGGAAAAATAAAAGAGATACCCGCGCAGGCGGAAGTCATGCGTTACTCATTAAATAACGGTCTTGAGGGAGAGAGCGTTGCAACTCTGGCGGAGACGCTGCGAAATATGGACCAGATCTTTTCCTCCAACGAGCAGTTTGCCTTTCAGCGTATTGCTTTTGCCAATGAGTTTATCCATGCGAACGGCGTTAGTGAGATGACCGGTGTGATGGAGAAATACCTGGCCGAGGATACATGGATCTGTGTAAGAGAATGTTTCTTAAATGCCGATTCCGACAGGAAAACATCGGATGCTCCGACAGAGGATGAGGAGTGCATCATTCTGGCCGACAGGAGAGTAGATTCGCAGACATGGAAGAAGATGACTTTCAGGGAGGCCGTCGGGATGCTGGATCCGCTTACCACAAACCGGCAGATGATCATCTCTTTGCCGATCCTTTTCCAGAACAATTATTTCGGATTTATTTTACAGGAGGCGGATGGTCTCGGCATGCACTCCAGGTCGTTGGAACCCTACAGCCTTAATTTAAACCAGATGATGGGACGATTTATCGCCGAACATGAGTTGCAGGCTGTACACGGTGTGTTAACCAATGTAGAGGAAGATGTAAGGCGTATGCGTAACAGCGATATGCTGACCGGCATGCTTAATACGCTTGGGTTTAATGAGGAGATGGAAAAGCTCCTTGAGGAAACACAGCATACCGGTGAGCGTCTGGCTATGATCTGTGTGGATGTGGACCGGCTCGGAAATATCAATGAGATTTATGGACACTCCGAGGGAGATCTGGCTTTGCAGACGATCGCCGGGATCATTAAGGACAGTGTAGGGGAACGCGATGTATGCGCGCGCCTGGGCAACGATGAGTTTGTGGTGGTCAGCCGCTTCCCGCAGGGGCAGGAAGGAGCGGTCAAGGCTTTTATCCGCGTGCTTGACGGGAGAATGGATACCTACAACTGTATCTCCGGCAAGGAATATACGATCGACTTAAACTTCAGCCATATTGTGATCGAACCGGCTAAACAGCGCCCGATCCGCGAGTATTTAAGTGATGCTTTTGCCAAAAAGCGCCTGACCAAAGAAACCAGACGCAGACGAAACGGAACGGAAAATGAAGAGAAAGTGGATGAGAGGGAGCAGAATAAGATCCTCGGTATCATTCGCGGGAATCGTTTCCGTTACGCCTATCAGCCGATCGTCAGCGCCAAGGATGGGGAGATCGTTGCTTATGAGGCGCTGCTTCGATGCGTGGATGATATAAAGATTTCACCGTTAACGGTTCTCAAATACGCCGAGATGAATGACGTACTTTACCAGATCGAATTAGCGACGATCAGCAATGTCCTTAAGGATGTGAGCGAGATGCGCTCGAAATTAAAAGGCAGAAAGGTGTTTTTAAATTCCATTCCGGGACATTACCTTACCGAGGTGGATTATCAGAAACTGATGAACCACTACGGCGATGTGATGTCGGAAATCGTTGTGGAAGTAACGGAGCAGACCGACTTTACGGATGACTCGATAAAAACACTGAGGGAACGCAGTAAGGAGAATGGTTTCGAAGTTGCGGTAGACGATTTCGGAAGCGGATATTCGAATCTGACCAATCTTTTAAAGTATCTGCCGGACTATGTTAAGATCGATCACGCTTTGATCTCCGGTCTGCAGGAGGATCCGAAAAAGCAGCACTTTGTCAAGACGATCATCGAGTTTGCGCACGACAACGGTTTTAAGGCTTTGGCGGAAGGTGTGGAAACAGTAGAAGAGCTCCACGCGACGATCCATATGGGGATCGATCTCATACAGGGATTTTACACAGCCGACCCGGAGTTTGATCTTTTGGAAAAAATCCCGGAAGAGAAGGTTAAGGATATTCTTAACGGAAATATGATGAATGCCTCCGGCGCGAAGAAGAAGGTATATATTGCCAACCATGAAAAAGAACTGATGCTCATGCCGCTTGCGATAGATCATTATACATCGATCTTAGTGGCGGAAGAGGAATTAAAGATCATAGGAAATCCGGATTTTGTGGCCGGTATGACCGTAAAGATCAGGGACAATACAGAGTGTACGCTTACACTTAACAATGTAAAGATCGGAGAAGCGGGGCTGGGACCAAGCATCGATATCGGCGAGAACAGCAGTCTTCGTCTGGTGATCGAGGGGGCGTGTGAACTTCACAATACAGGGATCCGTGTACCGGAAAGCGCATCTATACGTCTGGAAGGAAGCGGCAGCCTTATGATCGACTCGGATGCGGTCAACGCATTCGGTATCGGAAATTCCACGGAACACCGCTTTGGAACCATTAATTGTGCCATGGATGGACGTCTGGAAATCCGCGTAGTCGGAAATAAAGCGGTCGGCATAGGCGGAGGGGAATCTGCGTCGGGCGAAGGGATCAATATTTTGTCGGGCGCGATCGAATTAAACCTGGCTTCTTCCATTGCAGTGGGAATCGGCGCGGATAAAGGAAAGGTGCCGATCCGTATCTCCAAGGCCAATATTAAAGCTGACGCCCGTATGGGAAAGGGAACGGTCGTTGGTGTGATGCATGGTATTCAGGATATCATCATGGAGGACAGCAGCTTTGCGGTAAACGAATCGGGAAGCGATCTCTGCGCGATCGGCAGTACCGGGGCGTCGGAAGGAAAGATAAGGATCAGTGATTGCGCGCTGCGAGTTAAGATCAACGGATTTAAGGTCATAGTACTCGGCGCTGAAACGGGAAAACTTGAGATCCTTATTAACCGCGTGAGCCTGAAGATAACGGTTGAGGGAAATACGGCTATTGTGATAGGAACCCTTGATTCGGCTTCCGCTGTGGTTTTGGATAAGTCGGATCTGACGGTGGGTTTGCGTGTGGGGAATCCCACCGTACTCGGGGCGGAAAGAGAAAATATCCGTATCGAGGGCGGTAACAGAGAAGTGCTGGTAAACGGTGAGCCGGTGGCACTTTAGATCCAACCGCCGTCCAGGGTTAAAATCTGACCGGTAAGATAATCCGGCATCATGATAAGATGCCAGGCTGTTTCGGCCACGTCCTCCGGCGTACCGATCCGGTCTGCCGGGATCTGGGCGATGAGATCCGCAAGTTCTTCTTCGGACAGATGAGAGTTCATCTCCGTATCGATGAGCCCGCAGGCGATGGCGTTAACCGCGATGTGCGAAGGCGCCAGTTCTTTTCCGAGGGATCTCGTAAGGCTGTTGATGCCTCCTTTGGAGGCTGCGTAGGCCGCTTCCGTCGAGGCACCGACATTTCCCCATACGGAGGAGATGTTGAGGATCCGCCCGGTGTGATTTTTTAAAAGAAGCGGGATTGCGTTTTTACAGGTATAGAATACGCTGCTTAAGTTGGTATCGATTAAATTCCTCCAACCGTCATCGGAGAGGTCGTTTAACAGACCGACCACGGAGATGCCTGCGTTGTTGACCAATACGTCGAGAGATGAGATCTGCGAAAAGAGTTCTTTTACAAACGAAGGGTCGCTTATATCACCGCAGTGACAAGTGCATACGATCTGACCGTCGGGAACGGGAAACGGATGAGAAAGTTCACTTTGGAATCGCTTTGTTGCCTCATGGGCTACTTCATTTAAGAGATCCGCGTTGCTGCGGCAGACCAGGTGAAGACGATAGCCGCATCCGGCAAGTTTTAACGCGATGGCACGTCCGATCCCGCGGGAGGCACCGGTAACGAGAGCTACGGGAGGCGTGTTTTCGGATTTTGTAGGCACAGCGCCTGTATTTGTGGTATGATAATATGTGGATTTCATATAACACTCCTTTCGAGGATATTTTATATGATGTAAGGGTCAAAAGATCCAAATCTTGCGCTTGCGCAATGATTTGAGACTTTGTGACCCCAACATCATTTTATATGATTTGAGCCGGAAATACACCTGCTTATTGTGTGGGAGAGGTAATTATTTTTGTGAATATACAAGTTCAGATCTGTGGATTAGTGATGGAGATCGTGCTGCTGTACTTCTACAGCCGGCATGAGGATTCCGGACTCTACAGTGAAAAATTATTCCAACGTAATCTCATGGTAAGTATGCTTTGCATCAGCCTTGATATTCTGTCGGTTCTGGGTATTGCGTATCGTACCGAACTGTCAGAATTCACTACATACATGCTGTGCAAGTCATATCTTTCTTTTTTGGTTCTCAGTGGGTATGAAGCGTGTTTTTATGCCTGTTCGGATATCGCAAGGCTTCGCAATAACGAGGTCTTTACTTTTACCATGCGCGTGTTTACGATCATGGGTATCGTTGCCATCATGGTTTCCCCCATCTTGTTTTATAATCAGGATGGCATTGTCTACAGTTATGGACCGGCCGTCACCCTGACATATGTTCTGGAAGCTATTCTCCTGATCGGGTCGTATCTGATCACTGTTATTTACGGAAAAGAAATGAATAAGAACCGCCGTCGCGCCGTGCGTTTGTGGATGCTGATCGTTTTTATGGCGGGAGCGGTGCAGCTGTTCTACAACGGTCTTCTGATCGTTGGTTTCGCGTGGGCGGTGGGTATGATCATCCTCTATGCGGAGCTGGAAAATCCGGAGGTTGGAAGAGACCGTATCACGGCTACATTTGATTACCAGACGATGCGTGACTACATCAAGCAGCTGTATGAAAGGCGAACGGTCTTTGGCGTTCTGATCGTATGCGTGGAAGACGCGTGGAGAGTGGAAGTCAAAGAAGAAAACAGTATCATCCTGGAGATGACGGACGTTATGAAGGATCTTGGCGGCACTCGGGTATTTCGCGGTGTCGGCAGGGATTTTGTGGTCATTTTTGAGATCAGCCACCTGGTGGAAGAGGAGAATCTCGATGAGCAGATCGACTATGCAATCTGTAAGCTAAAGAACCGTTTTGCGCATCATTGGGGAAGTGATAACCGTATCGACGCCCGCTATCTGTGGTTCCCCCGCTCCAGATATATGGAGGGCGCGGATGCTTTTGTCACCTGTTATCACTACTTCCGCGACAGTATCGAGGAAACCGAGGTCAGGAAGATCGGCAAGGAAGAGGCGGATCTTGTAAAGAACCGCCGCGAGACCAGCCGTGAGATCCGGAAGGCTTTAACGGATGATCGAGTGGAGGTTTACTATCAGCCGATCTATTCGACGGTGGAAAAGAAGTTTGTATCTGCCGAGGCTTTGGTTCGCGATGTTAAATCGACAGTTAACAAGCTCAACATTAGCGATGAGGAGCGACCTGTAGGCATCCAGATCTACGGCCGCGACGTCGAGGCGATGGTCGAGGCGGCGAAGATTGTGGAACAGGCTGGCCCCGACCTCATAGACCTGAACTTCGGCTGTCCTGTAAAGAAGGTGGCGGGTAAGGGTGCTGGGGCTGGGATGCTGCAGAACATCCCCAAGATGCTGGAG
>CALDIE010000092.1 GCA_937901625.1 uncultured Lachnospiraceae bacterium | reverse complement strand
ATGGTGTTCTACAACTTCGGGTTGGAGTGGTTGGAGAAATGAGTTGCTTTGTGGCACATTACGCTTCCCCACTTGGCGGCATTACGTTGGCCTCCGACGGCGCGGTGCTCACCGTCCTTTGGTTCGACGGGCAGAAGCACTTTGCCAACACCATTGGCGCAATGCGCGAGGAGCGGCAAGACCTTGCTGTTTTCATGGAGACACGCCGTTGGCTCGACGTCTATTTCAGCGGCATGGCACCCGATTTCATCCCGCCGCTTCGGATGACCGCCACGCCCTTCCGCAAAGCGGTGTGGGATATTCTGCTGACGATCCCATACGGGCAGACCATGACCTATGGTGCTATCGCCGGGCGTGTCGCAAAACAGATGAACCTTGCGCGGATGTCCGCCCAGGCTGTTGGCGGCGTAGCCCACCGCCGCCAGCGAAAACAATACCATAGGGTCCGCTTGAAGCGCGTAGCCAATCGCCACCGCCATCGCCGGACCGCTCATTGCCTTGGCTAGTCCTCCTACCGTATAGTCAACACCTCCGACCGTTGCTACCGTATTGGTCAGAGCCGCTATTCCAAACTGCGTTCCGATCGTATCAATGATCGTTCCTACCAGCAGCGAACAGAAAAGTCCCTGTGCCATAGCGCCGAGCGCGTCGATGGCGTAGCGCTTCCAGGATATTTCGATGTTCTTTCTCTTTAAAAATGCCTTTACCTTGCTGTCTTTTGTATTATTTTTTTCTGCCATGATCTTCTTCCTTTACTTCTTTAAGCCATTAAATTGATGTTAGAATCATAAAAAAGAACCGCCCTGCCAAGACGGCATGACGGTCCACCTAAAACTGATTAATCTGTTGTATACGGCATCAATGCTACATGACGTGCTCTCTTGATAGCAACAGTCAACGCTCTCTGATGCTTTGCGCAACAACCGGTCACTCTTCTGGGAAGGATCTTGCCTCTCTCAGATACATACTTCTTTAACTTTGCAGTATCCTTGTAATCGATCACATTGTCCTTACCGCAGAACACACAAACCTTCTTCTTTCTGCGAACGCCTGCACCACTACGTCTTCTGGGTGCATCGCCTCTGTCAGAATCCTTTGTATATGCCATAATACAGCCTCCTATTCATTCACACGCTGCAAGGCTTACAGACATCCGTTCCCTCCTAGAAAGGAACCTCATCATTAATACCGCTGGGAACATTCAGAAAGGATCCGTCCTCTCCTTCGGGTGCCGGCCGTGAAATGTCTCCGTTACCACCCTGAGCTCCCGCAGCATTCTTACTCTCTGCAAACTCCTGCTCTTCAACAATCACCTCGGTAGTGTATACCTTGGTTCCGTCCTGCTTGGTGTAGCTACCCGTCTGAATCCTTCCGGTGACTGCAACCTTGATCCCCTTATGGAAATACTTGGAAGCAAACTCTCCGGACTTGCCAAACGCAACACAAGGGATGAAATCCGCCGTCTGCTGATCTCCCGTGTTGTTATTGCGGCTTCCTCTGCGGTCAACTGCAACCGTATATCTTGCAATTGCCATGGAAGAATCATTCTGTGAGTATCTAACTTCAGGGTCTTTTGTCAAGCGACCCATTATAATAACCTTATTCATTAATAAATCCCTTTCTTTATGCCTCGTCCTGTCGAACGCATAAATAACGGAGCACGTTTTCCATCAGGCGAACACGATTCTCAACCTCAATGGGGACACTGCTGTCCGCTTCGAAATGGATGAAATAATAATAAGCTTCGCTCATCTTCTGAATCTCGTATGCAAGCTTTTTCTTCTCGCCACCCTCGACATCAGTGATGGTACCACCAAATCTGGTGATGTATCCCTTGCACTTCTCGACGGTAGCATTTCTTTCTTCCTCTTCGATCTTAGCGCTGACAACAACGGCTAACTCGTATTTGTTCATGCTACTTACCTCCTTTTGGACTCGTCCGAAACCTCCGGAGTACTTCCCGTACCGGTTCCGGCTGTTTGGCCTGCCCTTTGATCCGGGCAAGCAAGGATATTTCACGGAATTTCATATTAGCATACCGTTTCTTCTTTTGCAAGAAGTATTTTTGGCTTTATTAGGACCTTTATATATCCTATTTTACGATCTTACGATCCTTGGATTGCTTGGCCACATACAGTTTTTCATCCGCCAAAACCAATGCCTCCTCCAGATTCCATTCCCTTTCCTCCGGAACGTGACACATACCTACGGAAATGCTGACATTATACGGCTTATCACTGGAACGGTTAAAGGAAGAAAACATTCCGCCGATCTTCTTAAGACAGCCCTGCTCATCTTCCGCTGACCCTGCCGTTAAGAAAGCGTATTCATCCCCTCCGATCCTCGCGATCACGGAACCTTCCGGCAAAGCCTCTGTCAGGATCCCGGCGATCGTCTTAAGAGCAAAATCACCGTCATCATGTCCGAAACGATCGTTTACGATCTTTAAGTTGTTCATATCCGCGTATCCCACCAGGATTCCCTGCGGGTATGTCTTTGACGACCATTCCTTAGCCGCCATCATAAATCCGCGGCGGTTTAGCAGCCCCGTAAGAGGATCGATCCTGGAGATCGTATCCAATTCGATATTATGCTGCCTCATCACACTCAGATGCTCTTCCAACTGTTGCTGTGCGCTCTCACTGACCTTTAAAATATGCAGCATACGGGACGCAACACCCAATTGATTGGCCATAAACTCGCCTTCTCTGTATAGACGCTCCGTCATATCGCAGAAGATAAAACCATAAATCTCCTCCTCAAAGAACAGCGGCATCACAAGCATACTGTACCGGCGATCCCCGAACATCTCAAGGTCAAATATCTCCCTGATCGTCTTGTGTCTGGAAGCAAGCGGAGGGATCGATACGACACCGTCCACGCGGACGGCCATCATCTCAAGCTCTTCCGGTGATTCAAAAGAATCCGCGCTTAAGCGAATGAGCGGCTCCTTAAACATATACAGACAGGCATTTTTTACCTCCAGCCAGTCCAGATAATTCAACAGCACCTGATAACTCTGATCGGCTCCGTGACGAAAATTCAGCGTCTCCCGCACAAATACCTTCATGGAAAAATCAAGCTGATACTGTTCCCACACAACACTGGTCAGGCGCTTATCGATAGCCCGTACCAGTCGTCTGTAAATCTTTGTCCGAAGTCCGAATAATTCCGTTTCATCTCCGGAGGGAATTTTCTTCCCGGTGATGGCTCTGTCTATCCCGCGATCGATCAACAACAAAAATTCATCCGTATCCATGTAATTGATCGCGTTGGTCCCGATAAAATCCTCCAGCAACTCCATAACTGCTTTAGACGCTGTAAGTTTCCCGGACGGATCGTAAAGTCCAAGCATAAACCGTCTGAACTTTTCATATGTAGTTTCGGCAGCCTCCACACCGAACGCATTGATATAATGATAGAAAATCGTATCAAAATCTTCCCTGAGAAAATCCGTCTCAGCATCCGATGTACCCCGGGATAATTTGTTGATCCTGCCGAAAGACTCCCGTAAAATAAATCGCGCCGGCAGGATAACATCGTTCGAAATTATTCCTTCGATCACTTTTATGATCGCGTCCAGAGACGCCGCCCCCAACGCCACGGGATCAGCTACCACCGTTGACAAAGGGGGATCCATATTGGCACTGGTATATACATTGTCATATCCCATCACCAGAATATCTTTGCCCGGAACAAGACCATGTGAACGGATCACCTCATAGGCCGCCATAGCCGTATCGTCATTAACGCAGAATACCGCTTCCATCTCCGGATTGTCCGTCAAGAGCTGCTCCATTGCCTTCCCGGTTTCTTCGGTATTAGCCAGATTTCCTCTGGCAAAATTTTTCTCCGAAAGAGGCAGCTCATATTTATTCATCGTATTGATAAACGCCTGCCTGCGCTCATACGCATCGGAATTGCCTTCCGTTCCGTCAATCATACAGATATTCCTGCATCCAAGCCTTTCGATCAGGTATTTCATCCCTTCGATCACTCCGCTGGAATTGTCATAATATATGCAGTTGTGTCCCTCGTAATGCGAAGCCGCGAGAACATGCGGTATTTCTTCAAAACCCTTCAGAAAAGACATCAGTTTCTCTTCCGTAGTAAGACAACCTATACAACTCGCGCAGATGATCAGACCGTCAATATTATCTTTTCTTATACTCGAAAAAACCGCGGAATTCTGATATTCATACATCAGTTCCGGCTGCCCCTCCGTATCTCTGTATATATACTTTCCGGGCAAAATAAAGACATTGGCATCCTCGTCCGCCGCGCGCCGGAGCACTCCGTTACAGATCTGCTCCGTAAAAGAATCTGCTATACCGCTCACCAGGAGTCCTATGTTATATCGCTTTCCTTTCCGCATATCCTATACCCCTCAACCGTTTTATCAGGTCCTCTCACTATTGTAATACACCGAGGCGTACATCTCAATCACATTCATTGAGATCAAAATCCGACAAAAGCAACAGAGACAGTTCCGCATCCGGCTCCGCAACCAGGCGCTTAGACTGGTTTAAGATCGCCTCTTCCACCATATTCCTCGCCAGACGTCCGTTTCCGGCATCCGCAGCGCGTACTAACTGAACACCCTCAAAATACCCGCACAAAGCCGCATCAGCACCCTCGTCGATCTCATACCCCTTGGACTTTGCGATGGATCGCGCGATCAAAAGCAGCTCCTCGCCCGTATAATCCGGGAAATTGATCACATTGGGGAAACGGCTCTTTAAACCGGAATTCGATGTAAGGAACTCCTGCATCTCTATGGAATACCCGGCCAGGATCACGATCAGATTATCTCTGTTATCCTCGATCCCCTTCACCAGAGTATCGATCGCCTCGAGTCCGAAGGAATCGTCCTTTCCTCTGTAGAGGCTATACGCCTCATCAATAAACAAAACACCTCCGATGGCCGAAGCGATCACCTGATTGGTAAGAGGTGCCGTATGTCCGACATAGCGCCCCACCAGATCCGCTCTGGAGACTTCCACAAGCTGTCCGCCGCTTAAGACGCCGATAGCCTTTAAATACTTACTGATGATCCGGGCGATCGTTGTTTTACCTGTACCGGGACTTCCGGTAAAGATCATGTGTTTGCTTACCTCTCCGGTCTTTAATCCCTCTTCCTCACGGCGCTTCTGCACCTTGTAGAATTCTTCCAGGCCAAGTACGTATTCCTTCACCTGCTTAAGGCCTACAATATTGTCCATCTCTTTCCGGATTTCCTCCACTTCACCCCGGTATCCCTCCGGCAGAAGAGCGCTCAGATCGATCTCCTCCTCTTTGAGCTTCGCGTACAGTTTTCCTTCCTTAACGGATAGTTCAAGCCCGGCCCCCTTAGGATAATCTCCCTCCAGTCTGGCCTGGACCAAAGCCTTCAATACATTGTCATAAAAGTCCCGCACACCGCGTAATCCGGCCTGTCTTTCGGAACGGCTTACGGCATATTCGGAGAATCCGTCGGCAAATGATATGGAGAAGAAACACTGCTCCAGCGCTTTTTTCTTTAATTCCTCAAGCTCCCTGCCCGCGATCACCGCGATCGCGTCTTTACCCAGCTCACACGTTACGCAAATGTCACCGAGCGCATCGACAAACGGCGCACCCATGATCCCGGCCGTCTTATCCAACGGCTTTTCCGTCATAAATACAAGATACTTTCCCTTCGCTTCGAAGGCGCTTACCACCTCCGACGCAAGAGAAGTCTGCACATTGACCAGCTGCCCTTTTTGCAAAACATACCGCTCGGACAAACGGAAGCACCCCTCTGTCACCAGAGAGGAAATCTGTGAGAGAAAAGACGGGTGACAATTTTCAAAATTTTCAAAGAGAATAATGCGGGAATCTCCGGCCAGCGCCACATAGATATCCTGCAAAAACAGTTTTTCCATGGAAGCATCGGTATATATTCCGAGATCAAGGGTTACGATCCTGTCGGTTGCAACGATCTTTCTCTCTTTTAATTCCTTTACCAGAAGCGCCAGAGCGTAGTGTCTTCCGGTATCGTTTTTACCGGAGATCAGGATCACATTATCAGCCTTGGAACCCTCCGCCGGCATCACGTACGGACGTTTAAAAGCGATCAACAGTTTCTTTAAGAATTCCTTCTGTCCGATCACATGCTCTTCAAGTGCCTCCTGTATTCCGGCAAAACCATCCAGAGCCTCTTCACCTTCCAGGAGACGGTTTTGTTCCTCCGTTCCCTCTGCCGCCGACGCAGTAAACGAGGCTGCCGCCCGGTCGCTGATCCCGAAATTCTTCTCCTCCGCAAGATTTTTGTTTAACTCCCGTATCTCCGCTTCCAACGCTAGACGATTCTTTTCAAGCTGCGCGTTCATGGCGCTGACGGCTTCATCCGCTGCCATCACTTCTTCTGCGGCGCTCTTTACAACCGGAGAGGGCGCCGGCTCTGCTGCCTGTCCCGGTATTGTTCCCGCTGCCGTTCCAACCGGCGATACCGTCGATGTTCCCATTCCGGCCGATGCTTTATCCGCTACCTGACCTGCCAGGTCTTTTAAGTTTGCCAGTCCGGCTCCCAACAGATCCGCTACGCCCGCACGGGTAAAGCCCGCATGGGAAATATCCTCTTTCCTGCCCGTTACGATCTCCAGATTCTCCTGAAGTGTTCCGCCCTTCTTTTTCATTCTTCTCTCGGCCGCTTCTATCTCTTCAAGAGTGTAATCCACTCCTTTGCCGAGATTTCCCATGGCGCTCAGAAAATCATCGTTCATCCTACGCTTCCTCTCTCCACTTTTTTTACGCTTTTCTCTATCTTTACGCGCGCCACCATCATCTCGTGCTCACATCCCAGACACTTTAAGCGCAAATCCTGGCCGATCCTCAATACCTGCCAGCGATCCGCTCCGCAGGGGTGTTTCTTTTTCATGACCAGGATATCTCCAACCTTTACTTCCATTCGTTCCTACCTAACTTCGATCTGTGAAAGGATCTGCCCGATACTTCCGTGGATACAGTAATCGGCTACATCGTCTCTGGCTGTCGCGTCCCGATTGATCAATACCAGTTTGTTTCCTCTGTAGTAATCGATCAGCCCCGCAGCAGGATAAACCACCAGGGAGGTTCCCCCGATGATCAGCATATCCGCATTGGCGATCGCCTGTACCGCAGTGCGCATGATATTGTTATCCAATCCTTCTTCGTAAAGGACCACATCCGGTTTTACAAAACCGCTGCATCCGGGGGTATCGCAAACGGGCACTCCGTCATCTTTAAGCATATAATCCACATCAAAAAACTTACCGCAATGCTCGCAATAATTACGGAGGACGCTTCCGTGAAGTTCATAAACAGTCTCGCTTCCGGCATCCTGGTGCAGACCGTCAATATTTTGCGTAACGATCGCTTTTAATTTGCCGGCCTTCTCAAGCTCTGCCAGTTTATAGTGTGCCGCGTTCGGTTTTACTTTCGCTTGACCTTTCATCAGAAGCTTATCCCGGTAAAAATCAAAAAAATCCTGCCGGTGATCAACATAGAATGTGTGAGAGAGCATTGTCTCAGGCGGATATTTGTAGTGCTGATGATACAGACCGTCCACGCTCCTGAAGTCCTTGATCCCGCTCTCGGTAGATACGCCGGCGCCTCCGAAAAAGACGATGTTATCCGATCCATCGATCAGCGCCTGCAGTTCCTCGATACTTGTTTCTTTGCCTGCCATAAAATACCACCCCTTCCCATACGCAACCTTCTTACTGTCTTCTCTATTCCTCTCTCTCTGAGAGATCTTTGTTTAACATCTCGAGATACGGAACCAGAACCCCGTTATGAGAATGAAAAAAATACTCTTCCTCAAGTTCATCCATACGGAAGCTCTTTCGTCCGCCCTGCTTCGCCCGATCCCAAAAGATCATCAGTTCACGCAATCTCATATAATATAACACATTCTCCGCAGTAAAGTGTATCATCAAAAAGGCAACACCCTCCTGAGCCTCAAAATCCTGCATAAAGAAAACCTGATGCTCGTGTATATTCTGCAAAGCAAAGGTAGGGGTTGCGCATTCCTTGGCATCAAAACATACCGGTATGCCCTGTGCCACTCCTATATAGTCCACCGTACTCTTCTCGTCAAAATAGGCCAGCGTGATCTGACTGCTGTCCTTATCGATCCTGATCGGCGTGATCGGCGTCGGTATCTTTCGGATTAAGGCGAGCCCGTTTTCCCTGTATTTCTCATTTGTATGATTGATCATCGTCTCTAATGTCGATCCGCGAAGACCTCTTGTGTTCCAGGTTCCCATCTTCTTCTCCTCAACCCTCTTTTAGAATTCCCCGCTTTTGTTTGTGCGTAAATACCTCTTGTTCCTACTTCTTTCTCATCAATTCACCAAACTGCGCTCCGGTCAAACGATTTTCTTTAACCAGTTCCGCTGCGATACTTTCTATCACATCCCTGCCTTCTTCCACCATCTGAAGAGTGATCTTCATCTGCTCCTGCAAAAGTGTGTTTACCTGCTCAATGTAATTTGACGCAAGCGAAGATTTCATGACCTCCTCACGGCTAAGCGCAACAAGCTGTCCGCCCACCATACCGTAGTTTAAGATCATGCGGAATGCCGTATTCGTCGCTGATTGAAGGTCGCTGCCAGCTCCCGTATTCAACGCGATCTCCTCTCCGTAAAAAACCTGTTCCGCAGCTCTGCCCGCCAGCGCGGTCCTGATCTTTCCGATCAGCTCTTCGCGGTTGTAACCGGGTCTCTCCTCGGAGTTGGCATGCTGCATATAACCGCCAAAATCACCTCTCGATTCGATCGTGATATAGGAAGGCGCGTCTCCGCTTAAATAGGACACATACGCATGTCCCGTCTCGTGGATGGCCACGCGCTTGTAATACTCCATGGAGTGCGTACGTTTTTCTCCGTACAAATAATCCTCCAAAGCCGTCAGAAGATCCTCCCCTTCCATGGAACGACCTTCCTTCATGGCATTACGGAAAGCGAGATCCAGTATATTCTCGAGGATTGCCAGGCTCTCCCCGGGTGTACGCTCCGCAAGGTTTGCAATGATATCCGGAGAAATGGCAGCCTTTTTCTTCTCTACCATACGCTCTATAAAGGTCTTACGCTCCGCTTCCTTCGGCAGATCCACACGGATCTTGTTGCTGAAACGCCGCATCAGCGCTTCATCGAGCTTTCCGATCCCATCCGACTCTCTGGCGCCGAAATTGGTGGCTGCAAGCACAAATACCGGCCGCTTGTTATTGCCCTTAAATCCGTCCATCTCCGTTAAGAGGGCATTAAGCATCTTTTCATCGTGACGCAGGGAGTCGCTTCCCGTTCTCTGCTTACCGATCGCGTCGATCTCGTCGATAAAGATGATCGCCGGCGCATACCGCCTCGCTCTGGCAAAGACTTTCCGGATATTTTCCTCACTGTTGCCGACATATTTGTTGGCAAAATCGGTCGCATTGCAGGGGATGAAGGATACGTCCGATTCCCCAGCCATGGCTCTGGCAAGCATCGTCTTTCCGGTTCCCGGAGGACCATAAAGCAGTACGCCCTTGGGCGGTGTACCTCCCTTGGCAAGGAACATCTTGGGATTCTTTAAGTACTCCACAAAGTAACGCAATTCGGATTTGGCATTTTCCGCACCGATCACATCATCAAAGCCGATATCGGGGCGTTCCGCATCGGAAACCATTGCGTCTCTGGTTTCCACATCCACCGCCTTGCACTTGCGAATATTGTAAAACTCGATCTGGGCTGCACCGGAATCCTCACGGATGCTCTGTCTGGAATCAAATTCCAATACCCAGCCCTGCTGTACAAAGCGCATGCTCTCGCGCTCCATATAGAGTTCATCGAGAATCTCACGCGCCTGCCGGGCAAACGCGTCAGGCCTCTCGTCATAATACGCAAGCGTACCCGCCGCGCCCTCGATATAGAAAGTTCTGCGATCGGTTTCGGAGAGCTTCTGCTCCAGATCCATCATAAAAATCTCTACATCCGTATTCATGCGTGCCAGTTCTCCGAAGAATGCGGCTCCGGGCGTATGATAGTCCGTAGCACTTAAGACCTTCTCCTCTACGTCCTCTCCGCCGAAAATCGGATCGATAAATACCGCCGAGATATCCTCTTTTAAGAATTCCTTAGCCTCTGCCACCGTGGAAGCGCGATAAATCTTATAGCGTTCCTCTTCTTCCTTAAGCAGATCTTTACGATCCGTCAACAACAGGATTTCCATTCTGGAATTGTTAAAGAAGAGCTTTCGGATGTCCTCCTCCACACCGTTCCAGTCAACGGAGAGTGAAATGGAAGGAACACGGGTTTTTTCGCCCTCGCGGTTTTCCAACTGGCGAACAAATTCGTACACTTCATTTTTCATAAAGCTGTCCGCTTTTCCTATTGCCACTCTGGCATCGATATTGCCGCCGCGGTGATAGAGGTAGAGCATCGGTATCTCGCGCTCATACGACAAAAGACACTCATAACGGTTCATCACGGAATCCGCGATCTCTTTGAATCTCAAATGGACAAGCTCCGACAGATAACGGATCTTTAAGTGATTAAACATGATCAGGTTACCTGCAGCGATCCTGGAGCACAACTCCGGCGACAATACCGGACGGTCCCTGTCATCCTTTTCGTTACGGATCGCATCCACAACAATGCTCTCCGGCAGTCTTGTCAGATCCTCCGACTCATCTTTATACAGGCTCGCGCCTACATTGGATGTAAAGATCAGGATCGCGTCCTTAAATGCGGACTTCTTCGGATCACCGTTTAAAATACGCAAAAACTGCTGAACGACCAAAGGATGAGCTTTTTCGATCTCGTCAAAAAGGATCACGCACCTGGGATTCTTTTTCACAAAATCATCAGCGTCGTTTCCAAGTCCCTTATCGGAATATTCCACCATATCCATGCGCTTGTAGGGGATCTTCAGATACTCTGCCGCCGTCTCCGCCAAAAGAGTCTTTCCGACTCCGGGAGGACCAAAGAAAAAGAAATATGTCTGCGTCTCGCTTAGCTCCCAGTGGAAGCATCCCTGCACAAACTTAAGTACCGCCTGCTCCTGACCTTTTACTGCCTCTAAAAGCGTCGTGGTCATCTTGCAGTATTCCTCATCGAGCTGATAGAAATCCTCTTTGCGGTGTTTATCCCAGCTCCCCTGGCCGCTTACGGCGGCCCTACGGTTTTTGCTTCTCTTAAGCACATCTTCCTGCCAGGATGCCAGGTCGCTGTCCCTTTTCTCTTTTCCGGTCTTCTCTTCCTCCGGCTTTTTCTCGTCCTCTTTTTCGGAAGAAACGGGTGTCTCTGCGGGTTCTGCTTTTTTAACCTCCGCGGGCACCGTAGCCGCACCGGCCGTTGCTGTCATACTCTTCGACTGTTCCTCACTGTGCCCGGTCTTGCTGTTTTCCTTATTTTCCTCCTGCTCTCTTACCTTTTCCCGAAGGCGATTGACAAGATCTGTGACCGTCTGGATATTGCTTCCGTAATGAAATGCGTCATCAATATCCCAGGTCAACCCGTTCAGGGCGGATTCCAGGATTTCTTTGGAAGAGGGATCCACAAGATCTGTCTCCGCTGTCTTCTGCCCCGGAGTCTCATTGATCTTGCTAAGCCGGCGGATCCAGGAAATGATCAGAGGAAAGCCCTGCTTGATCAGTTCCAGGTCAAGACCGCGCTCTTCAAGAACCGTTCTCGCCTCTTCCACATCCCGCATGTCACTCTCGGAGAGAATAGCATTTAAGGTGGTCTCTTTCATTGTAAAAATTTTGGCATATCCCAAAAGAACCTCCTCCGGGGAGGGGGTTCTTTCCTGTTTTATTATGCCCTGCAGCGCGATACTGTATACCGGATTGTCTTTTGCTGACATAATCTTTACCTCACTGTTATTCTTTCGACCGCGTTACCATACTCTTATGAACAGATCCTTAGCTCCAGATTGCCTTCATGAATACAGGATAGGCTTCCTCAACGATATGAAGGACTCTCATCATGCACTGGTAGCACTCTTCTGCGCAGCTGTCGAGCTGGATGATGGCATCCGACTGAGCGTAAATGTCATTATCTTCCTCATCGATAACAAACTTAACCCAACGATACCGGTCATTGCACGCATTCACAACAGTGTAGAGTTTTTCCTTCTGTTCCGGAGTAAAGCGGATGAAGTTCACGCCGCGGATCTGCACATCGGTACAGTCATCACCGAAGAAAAAGTATACATCAATCTTGGTTCCGTCCAGATCCCAGCCCGTGCGAATAATCTGTTCCTCTTCCCCTCTGACTTCCGAACGAACCTGCTTGGAATCCAGGAACTGCTTAAAAAGTTGAGCCGCTACATTTGCCATAATTAATTACCTCCTTGTTTTTAGCCGGGATCACCCCGGATTGATTGCCCTTCAACAACAGTTACACACCGACAAGTATGTCTTCGATCCTGCTTAAGAAATCCTCGTTCTGCAGATGGAATACATCGTCCACGGCAATGATGTGATCCTTTTCAAAGCGATCCCACAAAACTTCGGAGATCCCCAGCGACTTACCGCTCACCAGAACACTGATGCCGTGATCTCCGCTCAATCTCTGCGAAACATTGCTTAGCTTGTAGGACTCTCCGGAGATATCTCCGCTCTTGCAGGAGATAAACACCGGCCGTACACCGGCCATACACATAACGTCTACTTCATTAAAGGCGCCGAGGGCTTTCCCGTCCGGCTGCATCTTTCCGTCGAGGTCGATCTTTGCTCCGGTCACCACCTGGTTGACCTTTTTGTACTTCCGCAAAATCCTCCATACTGTCAATGCAACATAATACTCTAAAGCGCGCCCGGGTAAAATAAACACGTCGTTCAATATTTCCCTCATCGCCGGTGCGAACATGAGTTTATATCGATCCAACAGAATCTGTTCCTTCTGGGAATAGATTTCCGATTTATTTTCCGATTTATTTCCTTTTCTGACCGGTAGCAAGAGCTTGTATTCCTTTAATTGTCCCAAAAGGATATCGATATTCTCCTTCTCCGTTTCACTCGGATTGCTGCTGGTGCGGACTGCCGCCACGAGATTGCGATTCCACCGCTCCGGATCCTCTTTACACACTTTCCAGAGGCTTTCGATCCCGGCATTTAACTCCTTGTCTTCTCTTTCCAGTACGATTCCCGTATCAAAAAGATTGCCTCCGTAGAGGGCTACATATTCCTTTACCGATATCTGAAACGGCATTTCCACGGAAGAGACCGCATACCGCTCCCAACCGCGTCCTCCGACCTGCCCGACATTCATAATGTCGATATCGCCGGTCACGCCGTTTGGCTGAACCAGCTTGATATCGTTCCGGTTTAAAGACCCGAATACCTGACCGGCCACAAAGATCGGCACTTCCCTGCCGCCGCGTATATCGATATAGATTTCCGACTCCGCGTCCGGATGCAGACCCGGCGCTTTCGGATTGCGATCGAGATTTAATTCCGACAAAAGCGCGTTCATCTCCGCCAGTGCCATCTCCACACTGTTTTCGGATATCGGCCAATACTCCATATCGATTTCAAGATCATGTTTTCTGCAAATGTTTTGAAAATCCCGACACCAGTTTCTGAGCCGTGCGGACTCAGCCACATCATCTTTCCCCAGAAAATATACTTTGTCCGGTCGCAGGATCATCGTTGCCGCAATATTGTTTACGGCTACCGCATCCACAAATTCAATCAATATCCTCATGGTCTTTTTTCGCCCTCCCTCCAGCGCAAAATCCCGAATTCATTATACAATATAGCCCTCTTCATTACAATCACGCATTCCCCCGCATGCCCGATTTATTGCGGACTTTCAACGATTTCGGAAATTAAAAACGGCAGAACATGTTTTTTTGCAAACACGCTCTGCCGTTTGATCTTACGTATCCTCTCCGCCCCTTTAAAAGAGGCCCTTTTTCTTCTTTTTCTTTCCGTTGTCTCCGGCCGAACCGTTGGATTCACGGTATCTGTCGGCCGCTGTCAGGCTGCTGCCGGTCTCCTCATCAAACTGTCTTAAAAGATCCTTTGCCTTCGCACTCATATGCGCGGGGGTCTGGACGATCAGTGTCACATAATGATCTCCGCGACTCTTGGAGTCACGTAAGGACGGAACGCCCTTTCCGCGAAGACGGATCCTGGTATCGGTCTGTGTTCCGGCCTTTACCTCATATACAACCGGTCCGTCCACCGTATCGATGATGATCTCCCCGCCGAGGGCTGCCACCGCAAAGGATACGGGAACATTGGAGTAGATCGTCTGTCCGTCTCTCTCAAAACGGGGATCCTTGGATACAACCGCCTCCACCAAAGCGTCTCCCCTGGGACCGCCGTTGGCACCGGGCTCTCCGAGTCCCGTCATTCTCTTCATCTGACCGTTATCCACACCTGCGGGGAATTCCACGGCATAACGCTTCTTCATGGATACATAACCCGTTCCGCGGCAGTCCGTACACTTCTCGCGGATCACCTTTCCCGTACCGTTACAATCGGGACAGGTCTGAACGTTTCTCATCACGCCAAAGAAGGATTGTGTTTCAAACACTCTCTGTCCGCGACCGCCGCAGGCCGAACAGGTTTCCGGCTGTGTTCCGGGCTTTGCTCCCGTTCCGTTGCAGGTCGTACAGGGATTTTTAACCGTCAATTCCACTTCCTTGGTGCATCCGAAGATCGCCTCCTGGAAGGTCATTCTGGCCGCCGCGCGGATATTGGCTCCCTTCATCGGGCCGTTTCCGGAAGATCTCCTGGATCCTCCGTTAAAGAGATCACCGAAGATATCACCAAAAATATCGGAGAAATCCATGGAGCTGGGATCAAATCCATAGCCTCCTCCGCCCGCGCCGCCATCAAATGCGTCATGACCGAACTGATCATATTTTTTACGTTTTTCCGGGTCGCTGAGTACGGCATAGGCTTCCGAGGCCTCCTTAAACTTAACCTCAGCCTCCTTATCGCCGGGATTCACATCCGGATGATATTTCTTGGCGAGCTTACGGTAAGCCGACTTGATCGCCGCGTCATCCGCATTCCTGTCCACCCCCAGGACTTCATAATAATCTCTTTTTGTATCTGCCATAATATTCCTTTCCGCTTTATTTCTTGCGGCTTATAACGCAATAATGTTGGGGACAGATATTTCTTGCCCCCAACCATTAGCTTTTGGTTTTATTTTATTTCTTTTCTTTCCGATCCGTGTCCGGATCAGTGCCCGGTCTGT
>CALDIE010000091.1 GCA_937901625.1 uncultured Lachnospiraceae bacterium | reverse complement strand
CTGGAAGGCAAAGGGTAAGCATCGCTGGTTTGCTGACAGGAAGCAGACCACGGTCTGGGAGTTTCCCGGTAATGATGTATGCGGCAAACCTTTGGCACTTACGGCATACCCGATGCGGATATCATCACCGAAAGATGCGGTGGTGCTTGATCCGTTTGGCGGGTACGGTTCTACCTTAATGGCTTGCGAACAGACGGGAAGGACGGCGTACATCGCAGAGTCCGATCCGTGGTTTGCATCGGCTATCGTGCGCAGGTACATAAACTGGAAGGATACTACGAAAGACGTGGAAATTACAAGAAGCGGCGAAAAGATACACGCTGCGGACCTTTTGGAGGACTAAATGGCAAAGGAACAGTTATATGACCCGGATGTAATAGCACGTTTGCTTGACCTGGAGGGTGGACCCCGCAGCGTAAACGATTTAGTTCAGCGCGGCGTCATTAAGCCCACCATCGTGAAGGAATTTGGCGATTCCGGGCGAAATGTGAGGAAATATGACCTGATACCTACGGTGCAAAGCTACATCCGGTTCCTGCGTGACCGTGCGGAAAGGCGTGCACAGGGTACGCCGGAAGAGGCGGCGAAACAGGCAGAGGCGGATTTACGCTACAAGGAAGCCAGAGCCGAGAAGATGGAGCTTGAGATACAAGAGCTCAGGGGGCAGATGCACCGGTCGGAGGATGTGGCAGTTCTTACGAACGATATGGTCGCAAAGCTTCGGGGCGGCATTATGGCTATCCCCGGACAGGTCGCAGTCGATTGTGCAGAGGCAAGGACAGCGACTGAGGCTGCGGCGGTGGTAAAGCGTGCTGTCGATGATTTCTTAAACGAGACGGCAAATTATAAATACAGCGAAGCCGATTACAGACGGCTTGTAAGGGAGCGTGAGAAATGGATAGCAGAGATCGAGGAGATGGACTCCGAGGAACTATTCGACTCATCGAGCGACTCCGGGGAGGATTCAGAGCCCCAGAGGACTTAAGCGTTTCGGAGTGGTCGGATAAGTACAGGGTGCTATCTCCCGAGAATAGTGCGGAGTCAGGCAGGTGGAAAACAAGCCGGGTTCCGTATATGAAGGAGGTTATGGATTCGTTTAATGATCCAAAGATAAAGCAGCTGGTTGTGGTCGCAAGTGCCCAGTCGGCCAAGACGGAAAGTATCTTGAATATGCTTGGCTACATGATAGACCAGGACCCCGGACCCGCTCTTTACTGCGTACCGACAAAGGAGTTTGCGGAGGACTTTAGTAAGCGCCGTCTTGCTCCTATGATACGGGACACAAGACCTGTCCGGGAGAGGGTGGCAGAGTCAAAGAGCCGCACGTCCGGCAATACCATCATGAAGAAGATGTATCCGGGCGGGATGATATCTCTCATAGGCTCGAACAGCCCTACCGACCTTGCGGGTACACCTGCAAGATATATCTTTGCGGACGAGATCGACCGATGGACAAATTCAGCCGGGACGGAAGGTGATCCTTGGAGCCTTTTGGAGAGGCGTACAACGACCTTCTATAACGCCAAGATGGTGGCGGTTTCTACTCCTACCATCAAGGACGCATCGAAGATCGTAGACCTTTATAACCTTGGCACGATGGAGAAGTGGTGCGTGAAGTGTCCGAGCTGCGGGCATTATCATTTTATCACTTTTAAGGATATTAAGTTTAAGCATAAGGAGACAAAAGTCGGTGATACGACGCAGTACCAGGTAACGGACCTCTACTACCTCTGCCCGCATTGCGCGGGGAAGTTTTCGGAGTCTGAGATAAAACGCGCTCCTAAGAAGTGGATCGCTGATTCTCCGGATGCTATCGAGAACGGCACGAGGTCGTTTTGGATAAATGGATTCTACTCACCGTGGAACAGCTGGGAGAAGATCATACTCCGGTTCCTTGAAGCCAACGGCAAGAAGGATTTCGAGGAGCTTAAGACCGTATACAATACCCTGTTCGGTGAGCTTTGGGATGATAAGTACCAGGTCGGCGGCGCAGATGAGCTGCTAAAGAGACGCGAAGAATACGAAGCAGACCTGCCCGACGGCGTCCTTTGCCTTACGATGGGCGTGGACACCCAGGACGACTGGATGCAGTACGAGGTCGTGGGTTACGGATTCGATGGCGAGTCATGGGGCATAGAGTCGGGCAAAATCCTGGGGCATCCCGACACCGACGAGGTCTGGGAGCGGCTGGATGAGATCAGGGAGCGTGACTGGCATTTTGCGGACGGGATGACCTTGCGGATCAGCCTGACGTTTGTCGATATGGGCGGGCATTACTCGCAGGAAGTCAGGGACCGGTGCGCAGAGAGGCTCTTTTACAAGGTGTTCTGCGTTCACGGTCTTAACGTACACGAAGCGCCGTATACGTCAGCGCCGAACCAGATCGATTACGACAACAGGCGCACCAAGAGGTACGGCAAGTGCTGGCATTACCCTCTGGGGGTGGACGCGGGAAAGGCGCATATCATGTCGGCGCTTGAGGTCAAGAAGCCGGGGCCGAAATACTGCCATTTCCCCATCGGGCGGAATTATGACAACGAATATTTCGACAGCCTGCTCTCCGAGCGGTGGTCGCTTAATGAGAAGACCTTGAAGTGGGGGTGGGTGAAGATTTACGAACGAAACGAGGCTTTGGACTGCCGGAACTATGCGAACGCTGCCTTTACGGTCCTTAACCCGAACATGGAATCACTTGCAGCACTTCGGCGCGGCGTGGAGCTGCCCAAGAAGAAGCCGATCCGGCGCAAACGGCAAAGGAGGGATATTTACGATGGCGATCTCTTATGATGCTGAGACGGAAAACGGGATTCCGTTTATCCGGGGATTATACATCAATCGTTTTGAATACAAGGACGTGGTCAATCAGCTGGACGAGCTTTATCCGGTAAGGAATGAGGTTCTTACGGAAGGGAAGGTGCGGAGTTACTCCATCGGCAGCCGGTCGATTACGCGTGCAGTTCTATCCGCTAAGGACGTCCTGAGTTTATGGGATAAGCTCATGGCGGAAAAGCTGAGATTAGAGCAGGGACGGAGCAAACGGCGGGTAGTCGGCGTCGTACCGAGGGATTGGTGATGCTATGCAAAGGAATATAACAGGAAGCGATTTCGGCTACGGGGCGTTTGGGTCCTCTACCACGAAACGAGTGACCAAGGGCTTTACGGCTCTCTCCGGTTCCCCGCAGCAGGACATTGATTTTAATAACTACACGATGCGGCAACGAGGCAGGCTCATGTTCATGGGTAACCCGGTTGCCGCGTCTGCTATAAACACACATCGGACAAATACGGTCGGGGTAGGGCTGATACCGAACCCAAGGCCGGATGCAGCCTTCCTGCACTTAACGGAAGATCAGGCTGCTGAATGGACTCGTACCGTAAAGCGAGAGTTTGCACTCTGGGCAGATGACAAGAGGGCGTGCGATGCGTGCGGCACGAATAACTTTTATGAACTTCAGCAGATGCTCTTTTCCGCGTGGCTTATGAGTGGTGATGTATTCGTGCTGGTTCAGGAGGGGGAAGCGGATGGACGAAGACCGTATAGGTTACGCCTACGAGCCTTAGAGGCTGACCGCGTGGCAACTCCCTATGATACGGGGTTTGTCTGGTCCTTAACTACCGGGACGAACACGGCAAACGGCAATACGATCTATGACGGAGTGGAGGTTGACGGAGGTGGCAAGCCCGTGGCCTATCACATCCGGAATGCGAATCCGCTGGACTTTACGAAGCTGGACTCAAAGCAGTTTATGAGGATCGAAGCCGAGGGGAAGGAGACAGGCTTGCCGAACATACTGCACATCATGACGGCGCACAGGCCGGAGCAGTATAGGGGAGTGAGTTTCCTTGCGCCTGTCATCATATCGCTGCTCCAGGTCGGCCGCTATACCGAAGCCGAGCTTGCAGCCGCCGTGGTAAACGCATTCTTTACGGTTTATATCACGTCGGAAGAAAACGGCGAGGACCCGGCAAGGGAGGCGTATGGGAGCGACCAGTCGGAAGTGTCCGACTCGGAGTATGAATACGAGATGGGACCGGGGCAGGTAAACATCCTGCCACCCGGTGAGAAGCCGGAGCCCATAAAGGCAGAACATCCATCAGGAGGCTTTGGAGCCTTCATGGACGCTATCGTCTCCCAGATCGGGGCGGCTTTGGAGATTCCAAAGGAGATACTTCTAAAGCAGTTTACCGCATCATATTCTGCTTCGCGCGGCGCACTGCTCGAAGCATGGAAGAGCTTTAAGACATATCGTCAGTGGTTTGTAAACGACTTCTGCGATCCGGTCTACGAGCTCTTTTTATGTGAGGCGGTGGCAAGCGGGCGGGTATCCGCTCCGGGATTCTTTTCCGATCCGGCGGTGCGAAAGGCGTGGCTTAAATGCCAATGGATAGGTCCCGCACAAGGCCAGCTTGACCCGGTGAAGGAGGTCAATGCGGAGATTCTGGCTTGTCAGAACGGCTTTTCTACTTACGAGGATTCGGCGCTCCGTCTGAACGGTTCGGACTTTAACGCCAACATCGAGAGGCTGGCTACGGAAGTCAAACTCATGCAGGAAGCCGGGTTATCCGGCGGGGTTATGCAGGAGGAGGAAAAGGAAGACAAGGACGACGACACCGAGGACGATTCAGACGACAGAAAGGAGGAGAAAGAGGATGCCAAAGGCGTATCAGATACAGATGAAAGGGAGTGACGAAGCCGAGGTCACCATGTACGGCGAAGTCGTGGACACGGTCCCCATCGACTTCTGGACGGGCGAGCAGGTATCGGGGCAGTTCATTGCTTTAGATGCTTTCCTTGCTGACCTTGACACGCTAAAGGATAAGGCGGCGGTCACTTTCCGTATCAATTCCATCGGCGGTGACGCCCATGCCGGGGTGGCGATATACAATCGCATCCGCGAACTACAGGGTGTGACTACCACTATCGTGGACGGTCTGGCGGCGAGTGCCGCCAGTATAATCGCTCAGGCCGGGGACCATCGCATCATGAACATCGGCACGCAGATGATGGTGCATGGAGCTTCTGCTTTCCTTTTCGGCTACTACAACGAGGGCGAGCTTTCCGGGGCGAGGAAGATGCTGCTTTCGACTAACAAGGCTATCGCGGAGATATACGCGGAGCGGTCCGGGCAGACTACGGATTCCATCTTAGGGATGATGAAGTCGGAAAAGTGGCTGACACCCGATGAGGCAGTGGGCTTTGGTCTTGCTGACGAGGTCTGGGGGCGGGATGCTCCCGAAGCCGAGGAGGACGGAAAAGGAGTGATCGTAAACGGTGTATATCATCACCTGCGGGGGATGCCGCTCCCGAAGATGGTGTTTATGCATAGAGAACATACACAACCAAACGGAGGTAAAATTATGGACCTTAAGGAACTAAAGGAGAAGTACCCGGAGCTGGTGGATGAGCTGAGGGAGGAGTTCTCTCAGACCGTCTGGGCAGACACAGAGGGTGCAGTTGAAAAGGCACTTGAAGCAGACCGCGCGCGCATGAAGGCCATTGACGAGATCGCTTCTATGGTCGGCGATCCGGCGATGGTGGAGAAAGCCAAGTACGACGAGCCCGTCACGGCAGAGCAGCTGGCGCTTTTCGCCATGCGCACGCAGGCAAAGCAGGCGGAGGCGTTTTCTGCGGCAAGAGCGGCTGAGGTGGCTCCGGCGGCGGATGTGATCCCCACGCCTGTAGCCGGGACGGAAGAAGAGTCGCAGGCAGACATCATCGCGGATGCCAAGAAGGCGGCCAAGGCTTATCTCGCAGAGGGAGGTGCGAAATGATAAACAAGGAACTGGTACGCCCGGTCGGAAGTATCGGGCAGGATAATCTCATTGCCCACATCGAGCCCAAGGCGCACACCACGGGCATCTATGTGAAGGCGGGAGCGGGGAAACTTTCCCGTGGAACCGTACTCTACAGGACCGCAGACGGAAGCTACGACGTCTACGCCGGAAGCACGACCACCACGGCGGGAAGCATCTCTGTCGGAAATGTGGCGACCGCTGACGTGTCCTACACGATGGCGACCACTACGCTTGCTACGGAAGCCGCGGCTCTTGCTACGGCGATAGGGGCGGCGGCAGGCGCGTTATATACCGCAGCGTATTCGAGCGGGACGCTTACCCTTACGGCAGTCGCCAAGGGGGCGGTCGCAAAGGCTCCGACCTTCACGGACAATAACTCCGGCCTTACGATCGGGACGGTCACGGAGGCAACGGCAGGTGACGAGAACACGGAGGCGGTCTATACCGTGACGCTTTCCGGAACGCCTGACGCTGGCGGCGAGGTCATAGCGCCTGAGCCTTCCATCATCCTGACAGAGGATACGGACGCAAGCGAGGCGCAGGCGACCGCAGTCGGTTACCGCACGGGTTGCTTTAACCGCCATGCCCTGATCTTCGGGGATGATTACACGCTGACCAATGCTGACGTTGATACCCTGCGCAAGTACGGGATCATCCTCAGTGATTTCCTGGATTAAAGGAGGTAGACATGGACATTTATAACACTTATTACATGATGGCCGCCTTGGAGGAGATGCCCTTGGAGCACAACTTCTTCAAGCAGCGCTATTTCCCCACCAATCAGGCGATGGACATCTTTGGTACTACGTTTGTGCTGGCGGACTATAAGGAGAACAGCTTAAAGAGGGCTCCTTTCGTACTGCCGCGTGTGGGGGCTCTGCCTGTTGGGCGCGAGGGCTTCTCAACGGCTACGCTTGAGCCGGCGAACATTGCCATCTCCAAACCGCTGACCATTGACCAGCTCAACCACCGCGGTTTCGGTGAGAGCCTGCTTTCCACGTCGACTCCGGCGGACAGGGCACGCAGACTCCTGATGGGAGACCTTGCAGACCTTAACGCCCGTATCAGCCGCACCGAGGAGCTTCTCGCAGTGCAGACGATGCTCAATAACGGCTGCACGATGCTGCATAGGACGGATGACCCTGCCGTCTACGAGGAGGTCGGGGCGAAGTTCTACGATGGGGAGAACAACCCTGCCCAGTTTACGCCTGCAA
>CALDIE010000090.1 GCA_937901625.1 uncultured Lachnospiraceae bacterium | reverse complement strand
TTGCTTCAAAGGAAGTTGATTCCGTTTCTGTTGCGGAATCAAAATAGCGGGCGGCAGCCGAACTCTCGGAACGCTATATTAACGACCGCAGACTTCCGGATAAGGCGATCGATCTGATCGATGAGGCAGCGGCAGCATGCCGGATAAAAGAGCAGAAGATCCCTTCCAAAATACTTACACTTCGAGATGAGTGTGCCCGGTATAAGGATGAAGTGGAACGAGCGATCTCCATCGGTGATTTCAGAATGGCAGGAAATCTGCGCATACAGGAAAAGCGTGCCGAACTGGCATTGCAGAGAGCAGAAGCATCTTATGAGAGGAAGCGCAAAGAGAAGGATGCGATCGTCGATGAGGAAGCCATTGCAGAGGTAGTGGCTCTGTGGACGAAGATACCGGTAAAGCGTCTGGCAGAAAAAGAAAGTGAACGCTTACTCAGACTTGAAAAAGATCTGCATAAGCGTCTGATCGGTCAGGAGGAAGCGGTTGGCGCCGTATCCAGAGCGATCCGCAGAGGCAGAGTCGGATTACAGGATCCTAAGCGGCCTATCGGTTCTTTCCTCTTTCTGGGACCGACCGGTGTCGGAAAGACGGAACTGTCAAAGGCATTGGCAGAGCTTGTCTTCGGTTCGGAGGAGTCTCTGATCCGGGTGGATATGTCGGAGTACATGGAGGCTCATTCCGTGTCCAAGATGATAGGATCACCGCCGGGATATGTAGGCTTTGATGATGGCGGACAGCTTTCGGAGAAGGTCAGGAGAAATCCGTATTCCGTTGTACTGTTCGATGAGATCGAAAAGGCACATCCGGATGTATTTAATATCCTTTTGCAGGTTTTGGATGACGGACATATCACGGACGCACAGGGAAGAAAGGTGTCATTTAAGAATACGATCGTGATCATGACTTCCAACGCGGGGGCGCAGCGTATCGTAGATCCAAAGAACCTCGGCTTCTCGGCAGAGACATCCGCGAAAGTAGATCATGAACGCATGAAGAACGCTGTGATGGAAGAGGTTAAGAACATCTTTAAACCGGAGTTTATCAACCGTATCGACGAGATCGTGGTCTTCCACCTTCTGGATACAAAGGAACTTCGAGAGATCGTGGGACTTTTGACCAAAGACCTGGCAAAGCGGGCGCAGAAGCAGCTGGATATAAAGATCAGTGTTTCCGCGGCTGTTAAGGACGATATTGTAAAGAAGGATACCGACCGTAAGATGGGAGCAAGACCTTTAAAGAGAGCCATCCAGACGAGGATTGAAGATCCCCTGTCCCAGGAGATCTTAAGCGGCCGGATCAACCCCGGCGACAAAGTAAGTGTTCTTTTAAAGAACGATGCCATTGTGTTCGAGCGAAAGACCGCGCAGGATGCGGATGACGGAGATGACGATCAGAGCGGGAACGGAAAGAAAAGACGAAAAAACAGTCTTGAATAAAAGCATTAAAAGTCTGAATAAGGAAAAATTGAAACGGAGGAAACCGGAATGGCAGTAGTTAGTGAATTGATCAGAGTGGAAGAAAACGGAAGTGTAAGTTTTGGTGATTACACTCTTGCGCAGAAATCCAAATTGGAAGGTTTTGAATATGAAGGAGCACTGTTAAAGGTTAAGACTTTTAACGAGATCACCCGTCTGGAAAAGAACGGATTGGTTCTGTATGAGTCGGTACCCGGAACCGCGGTTAATTTCTTAAGCGAGACGGAAGACGGTATGGTATTTACCGTAGAAGGACCGGAAGACGCGCAGATTACTCTGGGGCTGGCAGAAGATACGGAATACGATGTTGTTGTGGCAGGGAAGGACGCAGGAAAGATGAAGACCAATCTGGGCGGAAAGCTTTCCCTTAGCGTGGAGCTTGCCGGTGCCGGTGAGATCAAGGTAGAGGTTAAGCGATAAAGAATGGCGAAAGCGAAAACAAAGACAGTATTTTTCTGCAAGGAATGCGGTGCGGAATCCATCAAATGGATGGGGCAGTGTCCGTCTTGTCATGCATGGAATACGATCATTGAGCAGGATGTGACTCCGGCTGCCAAGTCGACGGGTGTCTACAAGACGGCCGCCGAAGTCGTTCCGATGCCGCTTTCGGAAATTATGTTTAAAGAGGAAGACCGTTTTCCGGTAGGGATCGGGGAGTTTGACAGAGTGCTTGGAGGCGGTATCGTCCCGGGATCCCTTGTTTTGGTCGGAGGAGACCCGGGAATCGGTAAGTCCACTCTTTTACTGCAAAGCTGCAGGGAGTTAGAGGCAGCCGGTGTCTCTGTTCTCTATATCTCCGGTGAGGAGTCCCTTAAGCAGATCAAGATGAGATCGGATCGTTTGGGTGGTTTTAAGGGGAGCATGAAGCTCTTAAGTGAGACGGACTTAACCTTGATCGCGGAGACGATCCGTAATGAAAAACCGAGAGTTGTGATCATTGACTCGATCCAGACGATGTACAACGAAGATGTGACCGGAACCCCGGGAAGTGTTTCCCAGGTGAGGGAATCAACGGCGGTCTTACTTCAGTTGTCAAAGACGCTGGGGATTGCGATCTTTATCGTAGGACATGTGACCAAAGAAGGAACGGTTGCCGGCCCCCGCATGCTGGAACATATGGTGGATACGGTATTGTATTTTGAAGGTGACCGTTATGCGTCCTATCGTATCCTTCGCGGAGTAAAGAACCGTTTCGGCTCCACGAACGAGATCGGAGTATT
>CALDIE010000089.1 GCA_937901625.1 uncultured Lachnospiraceae bacterium | reverse complement strand
ATGTACCAGCTCTACGGCCTTTCTTGCAGCCGTCACCATGTCCGGCTCGTCGATCAGTTCAAAGTTGTTAAGATCGATGTTTAACTCCTTTGCGATCGGCTCCATTGCGGATACATCACCTACCAGGATCGCGTCTGCGATACCGCGCTTTCTTGCTTCCTCGACTGCCTCCAGTACGGGACCGTCCTGAGCCACTGCAACAGATACCTTCTTCTTGCTGACGCTCGAAACTTTAGATAATAAATCCTTGAAACTTTTGCTCATCTTACTCCTCCATCGTTCGTTTTTTATTCTCTCCAACTGCCTGTTGGTTTTGTGTATAAACCATGTAAGCTCAACACACCCATTATAGCAATCGCGCGCTTGTCTTTCCATGTTTTTTTCTGTTTTTTTTCGTATTCTTTGGAGGGTTTTTGTAACAGTTCACCCTTTCAGATAAGGTACGACCCCTATGCCACGCACGACTGATGGTTTTCCGTGCGTGACTTTTTTCGTATTCTTGGAGGGTTTTTGCACTTTCACATGATTGCGAATGATCGTATGCCGGTCGTTTTCCGGTCGTTTTCCGGTCGTTTTCCGGTTCCTGCCCGGGAGGTGCTGCTGTTTGGAAAATTATGGGAATGCCGTGATCGTTGATCCGAATCCGCCGAAAAACAGATCATAAAATCCCCCGCCACCTGCTAATATATACTCAACACAGGAGGACAAGGGATTATTTGTTTCAGGATCTTTGGGGATTTCCCGTTTTTATCAGAGTACGCTGTACCAGTTTTTCAATACTTCTTCCGCTTTTTTCAGATGAATATTGAAGCCGTTGTCCGTAGAGGCAGTCTCTTTGGAGTCATAGATCTTTGTGCTCCAATCCCACCAGAAAGCACCCGCAAACCATTCTTCTTTGCCAAAGGTCGCCAGGCAGGAGTCATAAAAAGCCACCTGTTCCGCTTCGTCATGCGGTAGGTCTTTGTGTGAGAAATCCCAAGGCATAGAGGCACAGCCTTTTGCCGATCTGCAGCCGATCTCCATAAAAAGAAGCGGTTTATTCCATTTCTCGGAGATTGCCTTTAAAGAGGGTTTAACCTTTTCCCACTCGGCCCTCATTATTTCCACGCTTGCACCTTCGGAAGTCGCCACAGGGAAATATGCGCTCGTTCCGACATAATCCACTGCGTCGAACCAGTTGACATCTTCCTCATGACCGTGATTTGTATTATAGGAAATCTCTCCCTTGTATATCTTTCGAACCTCGGCGATCAGGTCTCTCCAGTATTCTTCTTTTTGCTCCGTACCACACATCTCGCAGCCTACACAGAGCATCTCGCAGCCTGTGTCCTCTGCTAACTCCGCGTAATACAGCATGAATGCTTTGTACGCAGCAAACCACTCCTCCCAGTATCGGTTCTTTCCGTCGCTGTCCACGTCCTGAAATGTGATCCTTGCACGCCATACATGGTCACCCGAATTTAAGATCGGCTTAAGACAGACTTTTACCCCATGGTCATGCGCGTCCTGAATCGCCGCCATGATATCGCGATCGGAGCAGTCCTCTCCGAAGTGAAAACGGATTTCTCTCGAAAGTACGGTATCCTGCTCAACGGTAAAAGCGAGACAGATCCAATTCACCCCTGTTTCAAAGAGGCGCTGCCTCGAATCCTTTGCTTCCTGTGTGCGGAAATCCCCCGCTCTTCCGTCATACCCATAGGTAAATCCTTTGATCTTCATCTGTGTTGAAATCCTCTCTATTAGGTGTATTGTTAGATGTATTTTTGTAGTGGTAATGCTTGTTGCAATGGTTGTGGTACCGGTTGTGGCACCGGTTGTTGTACCGGTTGTGGTAATGGTTGCGGCAATGGTTGCGTTTATGTTGTTGGTAATTTAGGTATTGTTTTGTTTTCTTTCTTTATTTCTGTTATATTTTTTTTCTTGAAAATGGTAGTTGCTGTTTTTTTTACACTTCGGTCACCCCGATACCTCTGCACAAGAAGAGCATATTGCTCGTCACTTATCTTTGTATTAGGGGTAGCATCATCCTTTATAATGCCCACTTCGGCATGGGTCTTCAAATAATCTATGGCTGTTTGAAGTCCGATGTTTAACTCTGATAAAACCTTGTTAAGCCTAACGCCCATATGCTACAACTTATTTATTAGATTCAATATAATTCTCCGGCTGGGATATTGTGTACCCACAATTTTTGAACGTATTAGTACTCTGAATATTGAAAGGAGCAAAAACAATCTTTTCAGATTCAAGTCCCAACTCTGCTTCCGCTATCACATCTCCCTTTTCATCCTTGATAGTAAAAGTGCCAGACTCATTATAAGGAATATTCTTGGCCTTCAAAAATTTCTTTAGTCTGTCTATAGGCGTATCTTCTTCTTTCTGCGATTCTTTGTCCTGTGCAGTTTTGGAATCTTCATTATTGGGCTGCGATGAGAGGTTCTTCTGATATTCCTCTATAAACACCTTGGGTAACATAACATTTTTATATGTCACGAGATCCTGAAATAGAGCAGACACTTCGTCTACA